>DGHL01000088.1 GCA_002392645.1 Prevotellaceae bacterium UBA3849 | reverse complement strand
CCTGCAATGGAACGTCCTTGGAAGGTGTATCATTCAACTCAAAAGCAACGTAATATTACAAGCAAGAAATATATAGATTTCGAGGCAGAGGCTCCAGACGGAACCATCCACCGTCTTTCCGAATATGTGGGACATGGCCAATACGTGCTGATTGACTTCTGGGCGTCGTGGTGCGGTCCATGTATCGCCTCATTTCCGTTCATGAAACAACTATATGCTGCCTATAAAGATCGAAATCTTACAATATTGGGCGTTTCTTGCGATAAAGACCGCAACGCCTGGCTAAAAGCCTTAGACAAAAATCAGCTGCCATGGACGGCCTTGCGTTGCCCGGCAGACAAAGAGAATGCACTTGACCTCTACGGAATCGCTTTCATTCCTTCAATTGTCGTTATTTCCCCTGATGGAATAGTCATTTCAACAGACAAAGAGGGAAAGGAACTGGAATCATACTTGAAGGAAATCTTTTCAGACAACAAATGATACGGTAAGTGACATTGTTTTTTCTTGCATTTCAAAACCTCCGCATGTTGTGCTTTAATTTATGAGTTTATTTGGTGGCCCATTTTTATTTTAGTATTTTTGCTGAATGATATGATGCATTTGTCATTTTCAGGGTGAAAAACGAAATTTTACAGTCAACATGAAACAGACTATAGAAATCAGTGGGCGTGAGTGTCTGCTGTATGAAGAAGGCGAGGAGCCGAAAGTATTGCTCATCCAGACGCTTGGCACTCAGGAGCGTGGAAGCATCGACAGCGAGGTGGTCATGATTAGTGAGGCTATAGGTACATCATTCGTCATGGCAGCCTTTGTCATCGATGAGTGGGAAGTGGAACTCACACCTTGGCACGACCCTGCCGTATCGAAGCGTCAGGCCGTAGGCGAACATGCGGGAGAGACGCTCTGTTATGTCACTGACGAGTTGATTCCCTATTTGCATAAGAAATATGGTGAACTCCCCATCGTCTTAGGAGGCTACAGCCTTGGCGGTCTCTTTTCCCTTTGGTCTGGCTATGAGTCCGACCGTTTTGCAGCCATTGCAGCCATGTCACCCTCGGTGTGGATTGCGGGATGGCAGGACTATGCCCGTCAGCATTCTGTCAAGGCCCCTTATGTCTATCTCAGTCTCGGCGACCGTGAGGAACATGCCCGCAACAAGGCCATTGCGCAGGTGGGTAACAACATCCGCTGGGAGCATGAGCACCTGAAGCAGACCCTGGGCGCCGACCGCACAACGCTGGAATGGAATCCAGGCAATCATTTCATGGATGCTGCCCGACGCACGGCCATGGGCTTCGCGTGGTGCATTTCTAAAATTTAAGAGAATCTTTTATCATCAATTATGGAAGAGACTTACGGTTGCTATCTGATTAACACAGCGCATGATGGACGGCAAGTGGCAGAGTTCGTTGGCAAGTATCATGTTCATATTCTTGTGCGGCAGGGGCGGATGACGTTCTCAGACGGTATAATCATCTGCAAAATGTGAAAGTATAGAGGCAATTCGTGTAACGGCGGGTTGCCTTTTTTGTCGTACCTTTGCAGTGTGATTTCACGCAAAGTTTATTAAGAACATATAATTATAAAAAATAGGAAAGACTATGATATTCGACAGAAACGAACAAAAACAAGTAGTGGCCCTCTTAGGTGCCGGAAGTATGGGAACCGCCATTGTACGCCGCATTGGCGCTGGTAAGAAAATTCTGCTGGGCGACATCAGCGAGAAGGCATTGGAACGAGTAGGTGAGGACTTCCGCCGTTGCGGCTACGATGTGGAGACGCAACAGGTAAATGCCTTGCAGAAGGAGAGCGTGAAGGCATTCGCAAAGAAGGCCGCTGAGCTGGGGCCTGTGATGTATTTCATCGACTCTGCCGGTGCATCGCCCAATCAGGCCAATCCAGAGCATATCGTTGACCTCGACATGGTAGGCACGGGCTATGCCGTTGATGCTTTCGGCGAGGTGATGGCCGAGGGTGGGGCAGGGCTCATCATCTCCAGTCAGGCTGCCTATATGTATCCTATCCCCAACGACATCGAACTGCAACTGGTGAATACTCCTACAGAGCAACTGAAGGACGTGAAGTTCATCCAGGAGGTGGCCATGCAGAACAGTGGTTTTGCCTATATGATAGCCAAGCGCATGAACCACTTGCAGGCTCAGCGTGCCGCTGCCACCTCATGGCGCAATCGTCGGGCACGTATCAATACGATTTCTCCAGGTGTCATTGTCACACCGCTGGCTTACGACGAGTTCAATGCGAATGGGGAGGGCTACCAGCGCATGATTGATGCTTCTGCAGCCCAGCGCACAGGCACCAGCGACGAGATTGCCGAGGCAGCAGCCTTCCTGCTTGGTGAACATGCTAAGTTTATTACGGGTACAGACTTGCTCATTGATGGTGGTGTCATCGCCGCTATCCGAACGGGTAAGTATAAATTAGGGTAAAAGAAAGAGAACAAATGGCTGTTTACGGGTGCCCGACGAATAACGACAACACTAAGTAGCGATAAAAATTACTTACCGCGTTTTTGGAGTGAACGACCGGAAACTTGACTTATGGCTGATTAAAACATCCGCCCTGTCACTGTTTGTATCAACGGAATGCAGTGGCGGTACAAAAACAGCAACAAACCCCAGTTTCAACATCTAACGACATGACAGCGATGAAGAACGAATCTTAATTGAAAAAAACTCCTTCCGCTGATTAGGTGAAAAGATCGTCTAATATGACCTCCTGATTGACATCCTTAGTGTGCTCGTTTGGGGTAAGGCCATTTGTAGTGACCATGACAAGTTGAACCGAGTGTGTCTTGGTATGCTGTTTGCAGTTTAAAAATGCGTCAATCTTATTGGCCAGTTCTAGTTCGTATGACTTGTCGATGGTGAAGTTGTGTTCGCTGAATTTCATCTCACAGATATAGTCGGTTCGTTCGCCTTTCCATTCCAGCACAAGGTCAATCTGGGAGGTTTTTCCGTTAGGCCCTTCTCCTTTCCAGCAGTAGTTCCGGTTGATGGTGGCTATGCGCAGCTTGTCCTTTATCTGTGGCAGATGTTCAATGCAGAGCAATTCAAAAGTATTGCCTGCCCAAGAATAGAATTTTGGTGTACGCTGTATCGTACGCCAGTTGCCTGCGTCAGCTCCCTTTCCATGTATGAAGTGGAGATAGAACATGGAAAAGAAATCCTTCAGCTGATACACAGTCTCAACACGTTCCTTTCCATAGCGAGGATATTCTCGGGTGATGCCTGACTCATGGAGATTGTCGAGAATCTTTGAGAAGGTTCCACCCAGTTCAATGCCAACTGCTTCGGCCAGTTCGCGGCGAGTCATGCCATAGAATTTTGTGCCCAGTGCCTTGACAACATCCACATAACGTTCTGAAGTGGCATACAGACCGGCATACACATCCTTAAACACCTGGTTGATTTTTGTATCCTTAAAAAAGAATGTGTCGATATTTTCCGACAGGTTCTTCTCGTTGTCTATACGGTCAAGGTAATAGGGTATGCCGCCGAATGCCATGTAGGCAACGGCTGTCTCATAACGGGAGAGATGGAATCCTCGATTCTTGAAATATGATTCGCACTCCTTCAGCGTGAAAGGCAACAGTCGTATGATGTCCGTAAGACGACCATGCAGTCCGCCATAGTCGCGGATGACGTTGTCAAGCATCCAGCTGGTTGCAGAACCACAGACTACAAGCACCACATTTCGCTGGCGGTCTGCCCACGAGTTCCAGAAATACCCAAGCTCTGTTATCATTTCTGAGGACTGGGGACCAGCCAGCCAAGGCAGTTCGTCGAGGAAAATAATACGCCGTTTGGAACATACTCCTTCAAGATAGTGCCGAAGCAGGCGGAAAGCCTCACGCCAGTTTGTGGGACGAGGTGTGTCTTCTGACATACCGACATCCAGAAGGCTCTCATAAAAGTGTTCAAGCTGTATCTGTCTGTATGTCTTATCGTCCTTATCCTTGATATAGGAGCCAATGGCACGAAAAACAATTTTGTTTTTGTAAACCTCTTCTACAAGGTATGACTTGCCTACACGTCTGCGTCCGTAGATTGCCACGAACTCCGACTTGGAAGATTTGAGAAACTTCTCAAGTTTCTTGATTT
>DGHL01000089.1 GCA_002392645.1 Prevotellaceae bacterium UBA3849 | reverse complement strand
ATTTGCTTCGTACGAAAAAGCACTTTCAAATCAAAGACAGACTAATATACAATGGCAATACAAGACGCAATATTTCGCAGGGCAGAACTGCTTTTGGGCGACGAGGCTATGAAAAGCATAGCTCGCAAACGTGTGATAATCTTCGGTGTGGGCGGAGTAGGTTCGTGGTGCGCCGAGAGTTTGGTGCGCAGCGGTATCAGAGAGTTGACGATTGTTGACTCTGACCGTGTGTGTATCACTAACGTCAACCGCCAGTTGATGGCTACGACAAAGACCATCGGAGAGGTGAAGGTGGATGCCTTGCGTGAGCGACTGCTTGCCATCAACCCTGCTGCTGAGGTCAATGCCCTTCAGAAGGTTTTCTCTCAGGAAACAGCCGACGAGTTTGCTCTCGACACCTACGACTATATTATTGATGCTATCGACTCACTGAAGGATAAGGCTCTGCTCATTATCATGGCCTGCAAGACAAAGGCCCGACTGTTTTCTTCAATGGGTGCAGCACTGAAACTGGATCCCACGCGCATCCGTGTAGCTGAGTTTTGGAAGGTACAGGGCGACCCGCTGGCGCGAGCCTTGCGAAAGAAGTTTAAGAGCCAGAAAGTGTTTCCGGCGCATAAGTTCCTCTGCGTATATAGCGACGAGTTGCTTCAGAACCGTGGCAAGAACGCCACCTGCGGGACGAAGCAGTGTATGTGTCCCAAGGCAACGAACGGCCCTGGCGACCCAACTCTGCTAAATCACGAATGGTGTTCGTCGAAAGCGCAGATTAACGGTACGCTGGCTCATATCACCGCAATATTCGGTTTTATGCTTGCCGGACTGGTAATACAAGATGCGCAGCGGCTGGAGGAGTAAAGGTGTACGAGGTATTTTACTGCGGTTTCCTTGCGATAGAAATCACGAAAGTAATTTTTGCCCTGAAATAGCGCACATTTTTACAATCCCACTAACATCCTGACGCTATGCAGTTTACGTAAAAACATAGTATCGTCAGTATCACATCATTTCGTAATCAGATAGCTTTTACGCTGTAATCAGATAGCTTTTACCCACCAATCATTATCTGATTACAAGGTAAAAGAAGTGTTTTAGCACGGTAAAAACTATCTTTTTACCACAGAAGAGCCCTCAGAATAACATCAGATGATGTCACACTGAGGGCTTTTTAACATTCATTCACTCCTATTCCAGCGCAGGAATCCATGCGCCATTTGTTCACAATTTTAATATGAGAACTTCACGCCGAAGGTGAAGGTGCGCGCTGATGGATAGCTGTTGCTGCCAGTGAACTCTGGATCATAACCCTTGTATGGGGTAATGGTGAAGAGGTTCTGTGCAGAAGCATAGAGGTACAGTCCGAGTTTCTGACCGTTCTTCAGGCGTGGCTGAAAGTTGTAGCCTACCTGAATGTCCTTCAGACGGAGGTAGCTTGCACTCTCAATGTAGCGGCTGTCGAGATACAGTGTTGCTACTGATGATACGTAAGCACGTGGTATGTCAGTGTTAGGATTGTCAACAGTCCAACGGTTGAGCAGCGCGGTAGAACCGTTGTACGCAATGTTTGGTGTTTCAAGAGCCTGACGCAGGCTGTTGTAAGCCTTATTGCCATATACGCCCTGGAAGTTGAATGAGAAGTCCCACTGCTTGTAACGCAACTGTGAACCGAAGCCGTAAGTGAACTTAGGCTGCTGTGAACCCAACACTACGCGGTCATTCTCCTGATCTACCTCACCGTCGCCATTCTGGTCAACATACTTCACGTCGCCGTATTCTACGGTTGGCTTTGAAGATGGCTTGGCAATAGTGCTGAGGTCTTCGCCAAGCTGTGCAAGACCATCATACTCCCATCCATAGTATGTTCCGAGAGCCTCACCTACACGGATGATAGTGTTACCGCTGATGATTTCATTCTGTGTACCACCGAGGTTTGTAACTTTGTTTTTGTTGTGTGCAATGTTTGCATTGGCGGTCCAGAGGAGGTCCTTTGACTGATAGATAGTGCCGTTGACAGCGAACTCTATACCATCGTTGGTTACGTTACCGATGTTCTGCAACTGACTTGAGAAACCTGTGGTCTGCTCTACTGGTATTGAAAGCAGCAGGTCAGAGGTCTTCTTATGATAGTAGTCGATTACGAAGCCCAGGCGACCCTTGAAGAGGTTGATGTCAAGACCGAGGTCGAATGATGTAGTGCTCTCCCACTTCAGGTCATCATTGCCCAGTGATGAGCGGTAGTATGCCAGCTGCTTTACTCCACCTACGAAGTAGTGCGTGGCAGCATAGTCTGATGAGAACTGATAGTTACCAATCTCCTGGTTACCTACCGTACCGATGCTTGCACGGAACTTCAGGTCTTCGAGCCATTTCTTGTTCTTGAGGAACTTCTCCTCGTTTACGTTCCATGAGAAACCTACTGATGGGAACCAACCCCACTTGTGGTTCTTGGCAAATCGGCTTGATGCGTCACCACGCAGAGTGGCTGTGAGGTGATAGCGGTCAAGGAGTGAGTAGTTGATACGTCCGAGTACGGAATAGAGCGATGATGTAGCAAAGCTTGAGTTTGTCTCTACGAAGGTAGAGCCTGACTGCAGGCTGTGATAGCCAAGGTTCTCATTAGCGAAGTATGCTGTAGAAGCATCGAGTCCTTCGCTCTTCTCCTGCTGATAGGTGTAACCTGCAAGGGCCTCTATTTCATGTATGCCACCAAACTTCTTACCGTATGTCAGCGTAGCCTCGAACTGATCGCTCTCCCAACGCTTAGTACCTATGTCGCCATAACCCTGTGATGAGAAGCCTACCTGTGTCTCTTCTCCACCGAAAAGGTTCTGACGTGTATTGATGATGTTGGCAGAAGCCTGTGTGCGAAGGCGCAGTCCAGGAATAATCTCCCACTGTGCGAAACCTGACAAGAGTATGTTGTCAACCTTTGTCTCTGTCTGGAGGTTGTAAATGTCGGCTATTGGGTTTACTGTAACGTCGTCGCGTACGAAATCGCCCTTCTCAAATGGGTTGGCATAGTTCCATGAACCGTCAGCATTGTATATCGGCACTGCCGGAGTGGTGCGGATAACCTTATCAATTACGCCACTGAAACCGCTTGCCGTACCGCGGAAACCGTAAGCACCGGTACGTGTTGACTTGGTGAAGTTAGATCTTACGCCTACTGTGAGGTTCTTCAGAATGTCGCGCTCATAGTTGAAGCGTGCACCGAGACGGGTGAAGTCTGAGTTATGGATAATACCATCCTGGTTGATGTAGTTGGCAGAGAGAAGGAAACGCTCCTTCTCTGAACCACCGCTTACAGAAAGCTGGTGCTCGTGGGTTACGGCAGTGCGGAAGAGTGCATCCTGCCAGTCGGTGCCTGCACCCCATGACCTTACAACGTCTTCTGTCACACCTGTGGCAGCCTTCTGTGCGTCGGTAGCAAGCTCAAGGTAGAGGTCACCCCACTGCTGAGCGTTGAGAAGGTCAAGTTTCTTGCTTACTGATGAAATGCCGAGTGAGTATCCATAGTCAACATTCACCTTGCCCTTCTTACCGTTCTTGGTGGTCACGATGATTACACCGTTGGCACCACGAGAACCATAGATGGCAGATGCAGATACGTCCTTCAGAATCTCTATTGACTCAATGTCGGCAGGGTTGATAGAGGCGATAGGGTTAAAGCCGCCGCCAGCCTGACTGTTACCTGTGCTTGCTGCACTGGTGCTATTGTAGATGAGCACACCGTCGATTACGTAGAGAGGCTCGTTACCTGCAGTGATTGAGTTACCACCACGTATGCGGATGCTGCTTGATGCACCTGGCTGACCTGATGCTGATGATACTGAGAGGCCTGCAACGGTTCCGCCCAGTGCCTTATCAAGTGATACCACGTTCTGCAATACATCATCAGGATTGATTGATGCCACCGCACCGGTGAGCTTCTTACGCTGCTGTGTACCGTAACCTACCACGACTACCTCGTTGAGTGAGTTACCACTTGCGCCGAGTGTTATCTCGAGAGGTTCGTCAGCGTCATATACATCAACCTCCTGTGAGCGATAACCTATATACTGCACGCTGAGCGTGAGCGGCAAATCGACCTTAGTCTGCAGTGTAAAGTTACCGTTAACGTCGGTCACTGCACCGAGCTCCTTTGAGTTCTTAGGCACGAGCGAAGCACCTATGAGTCCTTCGCCTGTCAGTGCATCGATCACTCGTCCGGTGATAGTGGTCTGTGCAAATGACGACACTACCGTCGCCAGTGCTATAAGTAATGAGTATATTCTTTTCTCCATAAATACAATCAGTTTATTTGCGTATTATTGATTACTTTGATGTTTGTGTTGGGGGTGCTTGTGTTGTAATAAAATAGTTTCTTTGTTGCTTGTCAGCAACACATTCGTCTTTGTTTCGTCATTTCCTTATTCATAATCTTTTTTTATTGTTATTTAATACACATATAATTCATCACATGGAGGGTTGGGGGCGGATCTTTTCTTTAGTATCCTAAATCGTTTGCAAAATTACTATGATTTCCTTTCTCCCACAATCCCACATGTGAGTGATTCTATATACCACACTTATGGTAAGAGAGACAAAAAAGGCGTGAGTAAATTACACTCACGCCTTATACTAACATCCTGTCTTTCAGTTGCTTCCTTATATTCCTAACCCTTACTGTAATCTTTCTTGTCTATGACGTCACGTCATATCACTAACTGTTTTTCTTATAGCTCTGCACCGCCCAGCATGCCATGACAGTGCCTATGCCGAGGAGCGCCATCAACTGATGCGCTATGTCTTGAAAACCGCCACCGCGTATGAAGACGGTGCGTATGGCATCAATGAAATAGTGCATGGGGTTGATATAGGTACTCATATATGCCCACTGCGGCATGGAACGCGTAGGCGTGAAGAGTCCGCTGAGCAACATTATGCAGACTACGAAAAACCACATTACGAAGATGGCTTGCTGCATGGTGCTACTGTAATTGCTGATAATAAGTCCTAATGACGAGAAGAACAATGCCAGCAGCATTGCCAGCAGATAGACAAGCCATACGGACCCTACAGGAGTAATGCCATATACAAGCCATGCAAGGATAAGACATACCGTCACTACAAACAGTGCTATTATCCAGTAAGGAATGAGTTTGGAAAGTATGAATGCCCACTTCGACACTGGCGTCACGTTTATCTGCTCTATGGTGCCGGTCTCTTTCTCGCCCACTATGTTGAGCGTGGGCAGGAAGCCCGTCATCAGCATCATCACGATGGCAAGCAATGCCGGAATCATATACAACTTGTAGTTCTGCCCTTTGTTGTAGAGATTAAGCACACCGACGAGGTTGTCATTCCTTAAATCCTTCGTCACTATCTGCGATAGATAGGCGCTTCCCATAGCTCCCTTGGTACCGTTGACGGCATTGGCGGCAATAAGGTATTTGCCGTCGCGTATCTCCAGTATTATGTCGGCCTTGCCATGCTCTATATCCGTCATGGCAGCCTGGTATGTAGGCTGCATGCCATTGAATATAAAGTAATTGCTGGCTTCTATGTCGTGGACCAAGCGCTGCGACTGGGTAGTGCGGTCTATGTCAACCACGTCAACGCGTATGTTCTTCACTTCCATCTGCATAACCCACGGCATGACGCACATTATCATGATGGGGAACATGACAATCAGCTTTGGCAGAAACGAATTGCGGCGTATCTGCAGGAGTTCTTTCTGTATCAAGTATCTCAGTGTCATAAGCCGTTATTCTAATCGGGTGTTGAACATTTTTAATGATACCGTCAGCACTACAACAGTCATCACGCACAGTATCGTGACCTCTTTCATCACTTCATTGATGCCCACGCCCATAATCATCAGCTTGCGCATGGCCTCTATGTAATAGCGTGGCGGCACTATGGCTGCTATCCATTGCAGTATCTGGGGCATTGACTCAATGGGAAACATCATGCCTGAAAGCATTATGACAGGCATCAGCAGCACCATGGCTGACATGAGCAGTGCCACGAGCTGTGTCTGTGCGATGTTGGAGATAAGCAGTCCGAGCGACAATGCCAGTAATATATATATAGTTGACACCAACAGTATCCATAATATAGAGCCTTGTAACGGCACACCGAGCACGAACCTCGCCATCAGCAGTATTGTTATCAGTATGCAGAAGGCCAGCACCATGTAAGGCACTGCCTTGGCTATGATGACCATCAAAGGTTTTACGGGTGATACGAGTAATACTTCCATCGTGCCTTTCTCCTTCTCTCTTACTATTGATATCGACGTCATCATGGCGCATATAAGCATCAGCAGCATGCCCATGATGGCTGGCACGAAGTTGTATGCCGACTTCATCTGAGGGTTATAAAGCATTCGCATGTTTACAAGCGATGACTGCGGATTGAGTATAACCTGCTGTGCATAGTTAGTCCACTGCTGTGCCATGTTTGGGTCAGAGCCATCGACGATAAACTGCACCCCGCCTTTCTTGCTGGCAAAGCCATTGGCAAACACCACTGCCATGTCTGCCTTCTGACTGCGTATTATCCGCTCTGCCTCTTGCGGTGTGCGTGCCGTCTGCGTTATGGTGAAGTATTCTGACTGTGCCAATCGCTCTGCAACTGCCTGTGTCTGGTTATCCATCTGCGAGGTAACCACGACGGTGCGCACGTCCCTCACGTCTGTGGTAATGGCAAAACCGAAGAGCATCATCATTACCACAGGCATACCAAACAGTATCAGCATCGTGCGCTTGTCACGCAGGATGTGCTTGGTTTCCTTTATTACAAATGATATAAACTGTTTCATTTCTCTAAACACTAAACTCTAAACGCTCAACTGTCACTACGGGTGGCTTGCCGTGCCAGGTAGGTAAACACATGGTCCATATCGGGCTGGCTGTATTCCTTCTTCAGTTCATCAGGCGTACCTATTGCCTTTATCTTTCCGTCCACCATTATGCTTATGCGGTCACAGTATTCAGCCTCATCCATGTAGTGGGTGGTAACGAACACCGTTATGCCACGTGCGGCAGCATCATAGATAAGTTCCCAGAACTGCCTTCGCGTTGCGGGGTCAACGCCGCCTGTCGGTTCATCAAGGAACACCACGCCGGGCTCGTGGAAGATAGACACCGAGAAGGCGAGTTTCTGCTTCCACCCTAACGGGAGCGACGACACGAGGTCGTCCTTATGGTCGTAGAACCGCAGGCGGTGCAGCATCTCGTCGGTCTTCTCTCTTATCTCCTTGCTCTTCATGCCGTAGATGCCGGCAAACAGCCGTATGTTCTCCGCCACGGTGAGGTCTTCATACAGCGAAAACCTCTGACTCATATATCCAATGTTCTTCTTTATCTGCTCATACTCGGTACGTATGTCGTAACCTACTACCCTACCCGTTCCGCTGGTAGGCTGGTTCAGTCCGGTGAGCATGTGCATCGCCGTTGTCTTGCCTGCACCGTTGGCACCGAGAAAACCGAATATCTCGCCGCGCTTCACCGTGAAACTGATATCGTCAACGGCATGGAAGTTACCGAAGGCCTTAACCAGGTGCTCCACCTCGATGACGTTGGCAAGTTTTGAGTGATTAGTTATGAGTTGTGAGTTGCCGTCACAATCTGTGGTGTTGACAAGTGATGAGTTGCCGTTTTCGTTTCCCTTCCTCTTAATCCCTGGCGGATTGAATATGTCGGCAAACTCCGTCAGTATGTTTTCAGGCGTATCAATGCCTCTTACCTTGCCTTTGTCAAGGAATGCCACACGCTCACACTGCCTCACCTCGTCAAGATATGGCGTGGATGCCACGATGGTGATGTTACGTTCCTTCAAGGTGCCGAGCATCTCCCAGAACTCCTTACGGCTCACGGGGTCAACGCCGGTGGTGGGCTCGTCAAGGAACAGTATGCTGGGACTGTGTACCAAGGCACACGACAGCGCCAGCTTCTGCTTCATGCCGCCCGACAGTGCCCCTGCCTTGCGGTCCTTGAAGCGCTCTATCTGCGAATATACGGCCTTGATATCGTCATATCCTTCATCTATCGTAGTATTAAACAGCGTGGCAAAGAACTTCAGGTTCTCCTCCACTGTCAGATCTTCATACAGCGAAAACCTGCCCGGCATGTAGCCTACACGGCATCTCACGTCGTGCATCTGCCTCACTACGTCGTATCCGTCAACAGTGGCACTGCCGCTGTCGGGCAGCAGCAACGAGCATAGTATGCGGAACATTGAGGTCTTGCCGGCACCGTCAGGACCTATCAGTCCGAACACCTCGCCCTTGCCCACACTCAGCGATACATCACTGAGCGCCTTTACCTTGCCGTACGACTTACTGATATGTCTTATATCTATTGCTTGCATGGATGAGAAACCCCACCCCGGCCCTCCCAAGGGAGGGAGTCGTGGGTTACTATGAACTATAAATATAAACTATAAACGGTAAACCGTAAACTAAAGTCTTACTTCCCCGTACATTCCTATCTTTACGTAGCCGTCGTTCCTGATAGCTATCTTGACGGCATACACCAGGTCGGCACGCTCATCGTCGGTGAGAATGGTCTTAGGTGTAAACTCTGAACGGCTGGATATCCATGTGATGGTGCCGTCATACTCTTTCTTCTGCCCGTCGCCATAATCGGCAAGTACCTTGACCTTCTGTCCCAGCTTGATGTCTTTCAGCTGTGCCGATGTGAAGTATGCACGCATATACATATTCTTTACGTCGGCTATCTTAAACAATGGCTTACCCACCGTCACGAGTTCGCCGCGCTCTACATACTTCTCTGTCACGGTGCCGCTGACGGGTACCACCACATGACACTTGCGCAGTTGGTCGCGCAACTGACTTATCTGCACGTCGGCAGCGTCAGCCTGCTTGTCAAGTGCGCGCGTGCTCGTTGACAGCGCCGACACCTGTGCATCGAGCTGTTTCTGCAACACCTTCACATGACTGACCGCATCGTCAAGCATCTTCGACGGTGCTGCACCGTCTGCCACGAGTTCCCTGTATCGCTGTTCATCCTGACGTGCCGTCACCAGTTGCTGGCGTGTGACTGCAATCTGGCGCTCCATGTCAGGTTTCTGACTCTGATACACCTCCTTCGTGGCTCCAAGCTGTTTTATCTTCAGCCATGTCTGCGTAGAGTCTATCACTCCTGCCTCTGTACCAGAAACTGCCTCATCGCCCTCATTGACGCTGAATGTCAGCAGCGCACCATTCTGCTCTGCGTACACCGTGGTCTCAGTAGCCTCAAAGACGCCTGTGGCATCATATTCCTTTTCTCCGCCGCCGCAAGCAGCCAGCAGCAGCGCCATGCCTGCTATACATATTGTCTTCTGCATATTATCTCAATAGTTAATCATTTGTAGTGTATTTGTAATCATATATCTGTTTCAGCATCTCCGTCTCGTGCATAGACAACTGCAGCCTTGCAGCATTCTCCTGGTTTATCTCCCTCACGAGGTCGTTGACGTCGATGATGCCATGCGATAGCTTTGACTCTGCCGCCTTGCGCACTGACTGGCGCAGCGTTATAATCTCCTCATCCTGCTCCATCAGCTTGCGGTAACGCTGTATCTCCTCGCTCTGCTGTATCTGTTCAAGATTGTTGTTGAAGATGAACGTCTCGCGGTTCGTCTCTGTAATGTCGCGCTGCATCTGTATCTTAGCCTTGTCGTTCTTACGGGTGTAGAGCGCACCGATGTTCCATGTCAGCCGTGCTCCCACCATGCCGTTAAGCGACCATTTATGTGACATCATATCCTCAAACATGTTATAGCCCGGGTAACCGTAGTATCCTTGTGCAAACACTCCCAGGCGTGGTTTCAGCGCTGCGTCGAGGGCTTTCTCCTGAGCATCGGCAAGACTCAGCTGGGCATTAAACAGCTGCATCTCGGGGCGCTCGCTTGCATTGCTCCTTGCCGTCGCCACATTGCCTGCCGCAGGTTTGGTGACATTCCTGACCTCTATTCCGCAGAAGGCAGAAAGCACGTTCTGCAACATGCGCTTCTGCGACTCCAGGCTCTCGCCTTTCTGTGCCGCGTTAAGGCGCTCTACCTTCACGTTCATCCAGTCGCTTTCGGCTGCCGTACCACCTTTTACCATCGACTGCAGCTTGCGCTCGTTGCCGCCGAGCAGTTCCTGCAGGTCTTTGTTAAGCTCTATCTGCTTGTCGAGCATCAGCAGGGCGAAATACATCTCGTTCACCCTCTTGCGCACACTGTAGAGCGTGACATCGTTCTGGGCTGCCTGAACCTTACCCTGTTCACGCGCAATCTCCTTCTGACTGCTTATCATGCCGCCGTCATACACCGTCTGACTCACGTCTATGCCTACCCGGTACTGGTCCTTGCGCAGTCCCTTCATGTTTAGCCCCAGCTGCTGATACACCGTCTGCATCTGGTCAGGCCATGCCGGCACGTCACTCTGATACGTAGCCTGCGCCGTGGCAGTCACCTGCGGCAGCCATGCCTTGCCTATGTTCTCCACCGTCAGCGCAGTGGTCTGCTCTATCAGACCATACTGCCGTATCAACGGATAGTTGCGCTCCGCAGCATGCTGACACTCCTGCAGTGTCTGCCCTTGAACCGCCAGCGGCAGCGTCATCAATATGAAAAGTAGTTTCCTCATAGTTTGTTTCTATATATCACCGCTGCAAAGTTACGGAGTATTTTGTAATTGTTCGTTATCTGTTATAATGAAATAATGTTCTTTTTGTTCGATTTATGCAGTAAAAGACCTGTATTTCACAGAAAAAGATTATCTTTGCAAACAAAAAGGATATTTATATGAATAGCAAACAACCTAAACTGATGGACTTGTCGCGCATGCGGGATATCATTACTCCGCACCTGGCGCAGATCAGCAAGAACGTGTTTTTCAACAACGAGCTTGCCGTAGTTCACGGCGACCACTCCGTGTTTCAGCTGCTGATACGCCACAAGCCTCCCTTCTCCATCAACGACCACCGCTTCGGCATAATATTAAGCGGCGAGGCTCACATGAACTTCAACCTGCAGGAGCGGCACATAACCGCCGGCACACTGGTGTATCTTGGTCCGGGCACCATCATCAATCCCATCAGATTGTCTGACGACCTGCAGGTCTTCGGCATCGGACTGTTCTCTGACTTCCGCATGCCTTTCGCACATGGGCAGATGCCTTCCGCCTTCAACGGCCAGGTGCGCGACTTTCAGTTGCCTGTCGATGACGGCGACATCAGCATAGCGCAGCATATCATTGAAACCATCTGGCAGATAGTGCACCATGACAAAGACTATAACCGTGACTGCGTGACAGCGCTCGCAGCTGCCTTGATGCACCACTATAACTCACTCTACCACCGCCATGCCGAGCACCAGCCGCCGCACTTTCGCGAGCAGACCATCTTCGACCGCTTCATACAGCTTGCCAACCAGCACTGTGCCGAGCACCACCATATAGGCTACTATGCCGAGCGCCTGTGCCTTACGGAGCGATACCTGGGCACCGTGGTAAGGCAGGCAAGCGGCATCACCGCAAAGGAGTGGATAGACCGCGCCATAGTGATGCGCATAAAGGTGGAACTGCGCCACACCGACAAGTCCGTGGCGCAGATTTCTGACGAGATGGGGTTCCCCAACCCTTCTTTCTTCAGCAAATACTTCAAGCGCCTCACCGGCATGACTCCTGCCGCCTTCAAAAACTCGGAGTAATATAGCCCAAAAACCGCAATGAGGAAAAATAAGCGTTCTAAACCACACACAGATTTTCCAACCACTTTTTTGTAACCACAAATGAACACGAATTTTTCCTACCGTACGGGTAATTCGCAAATTCGTGTCCATCCGTGGTTAAAGTTCATGGTGGCTAAAAAAAAACGGTGTCATGCTGAGCATCATGACACCGTTTTCTGTTTTAAATGGACTGCTATAATAAGCGCTATAAACACAATCACCTGATTCTTATACATTCGTGAGTTGATGTCATATAGATTCTGTCATACTGTGACTCGACTTCCAATTCCTGTAGACCATCAAGGGTGCAGTTAACTCCCATAGGAATAGTAAGGCATAGCCAAAATTCATTAGTTTGGGGGTAGTTGTTACGATAAGAAGATAGTCTGATCTCTTTTTGTGCTATAGCGTCCAATACTATATCATGTTCAATAGAAGATGTACTTCTTGCAGGATAAGAATATGTCACAATTGACTTTTCCAATGGTTCGTCAACTACTATGTCTCTTATGTAGTGGTAATTCTTGCGCCATTCTATTTGTAACTTCTGATAATCATCTTCAATGGCAATATAATCTCCATTTTTGATTCTTTTGTGCATCTCTGCAAGAACCTCATTTTGAATTCTTTCTTTTTCAGGTCTTTTCAATTTCGGCTTTTGCAAGTCAAATAAAAGAACAAGATTGAAGCCCAGTCTATAGTTTACAATTTCTCCTAAGGCATCTTGGGATTGCTCAATAAACTTGCATATCTCGAAAGTTCTTTGCCTTGCAGCAAGCAGGTTTTTGGCTCCCTTCCCTTTCGTGTTTTCTGGATGGCATTCAGTAACTTCTATCCCTACATCTAGGTCTTCATGCTTGAAGAGGAAGTCTGGCTCTTCTGCGGGGATTAAAGCACTTTCTGCCTGACGTGCATCATAGCCTAGCACTTTCATCAAAGGTAAAATGCTTTGCAACTCCTTGTATTTTTGGAAGTTGATATCCTTCATTGGTTTTCAATTCGCTTATTACATATTCTCGAGAACTTTTTGTATTTCCTGTTCTGATGCCTGATATCCATCGCCGTACTTGGCACGTCCTCGCTTTTCTGCAATGCAACGTGCCTCTTCCTTCTTTTTCTCTTTTTTCATCCATGTTTTAAGGTCTTGCTTGTCGTATCGTCTAAGCCATGAAGACGTTAGCCGTGGGAAGACCTTCGTGTCTTTATCAATAATTATCTTCTCATGCGATTTCGGATTCTCTATTACGATGCGGTAGCCCGAAGCCTGCACAAAGGGTATCAGCCAGCGCATATTCTTGTTCCATGCACTAACACCTTCTACCACATTGTCAGGAGTTTGGGGCGTAGAAGGTCTTGACATTTTCTCCATTTGGGAGGCTGCGAAATAGCGAGCCAGATTGCGAGCAAAAAATGAAGGCATAGATATTGATGTTTTTGAATGATTAAACGATTTGTGTAATTGTTTTACCTTGAGAGTCGGTAATCGTCAGGTGGCAACCTGTAAGCCGGAAAGCTTGGTTGATGCTGTAAAAAGGACCAAATGTATGGCGACCACTATCCTTTATCATCTTGGCAACTTTTTGACATTGCTGGAGTTCAGTACGCTTCTCATTATCTGTTGCCTCGTCGATAGCTTTGGTTATAGCCCTTTGAAACTCACTATCCCACTTGTCGCCATATTCGTCACGAACGACATCAGGTAATTCGTACATCTTGTGCAGAGCTTCTTTTCTTTTCTCGCGAGGCTTTCCATATAGCAAATGGTAAGCAAGGGCGCACAACACAATCATTAATGGAGACAAGAAGAATATTCCTGTACCAATCTCTCCCTTCAATAGTGCTTGTACGCCACAAATCGGGAAGACAATTAGAAGAAAAAATACGAGTATTGCTTGCATCTTGTAATTTAATTTTTTTGTTAACTTATCACAATGGTATCAAAAAAGACTTTTATAGTTTTAACGGGGTTACCATAATAAGGGTTCTAAACTTAAAATAAAATTTTACAGATTTACGACTGACCAGGCGACTTCGCTCAGCCACACGTCGCAGTTCCGAGAATGCCAATGTCTTCATAATCTTCTCTTGTTTTTTGCGTTATTTTTTGTTAAAAGATTGTGACAGAAATCGTTTATTTGCCCAAAACAATCTTCCATGAACCAGAAAATCTCAAAAAAGAATAGCACCAGATAAAACATTAGTGTCTTGAAATAACCATGACGGGCCACTAAATAGTGCCATCCTTCAGAAAAGCCCATGTCAGGCGTATCGTCATACCGACGACTACGCGGATCTTCTACATGAGGTACACTTTGAATATTCTCCTCCAACATAGTTCTTGCGTTTTTATACATTATACTTCCTGCTGCAAATTTACTAATTATTTTTGAATTAGCAATCATTATTTGGTTTTAAATGTTTTACCATAATAAGTGTATAATAAGTGTTCTAAACAAAAGACTGTTGAACTGCTTATGGGTAACGCTGAATCGCTCCGTCACATAACGGACTATACACAGAAGCAGGAATCTGAATCGGTGTCCGTCGATGAGGTGAAGCAGGAACCTGAACAGGAAAAGACTGTTGGCAGGTCAAAGGGTAGGGGTATTTAATTCTGACTTAAGAGAGCCATTGCCAGAATAGCCTAATAATATCATCCCCAAACGTGTTTATCAGGATGTTTAGGCAGGGAACCGTCTGAATGTAATATGCAACACGCTCAAAAATAAATAAAATGTCCAGGAAAATCTGGAGAAATTTAATTGTTATCTTTCTCATATTTTTTTTTGAGAAAGATAAAACACGTGAAATAAAAAATCAAGGGCAACCTAAAGGGCAAACGTTTAGGGAAGGTTTATAATCGCACTATAAGCCTTCCCTAATTCTTATCTTTGCTCGGTTTTTATAGATTATATGGAGTTATTTTGAGGTCGAAATCAGGTGCACTTTTTCTCGCACAAACAATCCGCACATAGCCTTTGCTCTCCTTTAATGCACGGAAGGCTTTTTTGATCTTATTCTTGTTGTAGAAATAGTGTGTCCATTTTTTGTTAATCCAAGCTGATTTTTTGTTGTTATGGTCCACTTCCAGTCGATCATCTTTAAATTTGAATTCAAGCTTGTTGTCGTCATTATAGTAACCAAAAGTATAGAAGATACCGTGACTTATCTCGTCATTCATTTCAAACGAGTCAAATTCTCCACTCTCTGTGATAATCTTAAACTCCCAATCTTTCCAATCGCGTAGGATAACGCTTCCAACTCCTTCTAAGTCATAGCGGTAAAATACACCGCCTTTCTCATCTTTCAGCTCGTCAGCTTCTATAGTTCCTGTACTCCATGTTCCTTGTGCACTTGCTGTCATCCCGGCGATTAGCATAAGCGCAATTGTAAATAGTTTCTTCATAATGCTATACTTTATTCTGAATATTTAACTCTCTTTTTTAACTCTGCCCCAAAAAGAACTTTCTTTGTTCCATTCATATATTCAATCGTAACAGATGAAAGACGGAATTTTTCCGCTATTCTTGAATAAAATCTTGGATTTCCAAAGAAGTAAGTATGCCTGTGCCCATAAGAACTGTCATCCGAGGTTTTAGGGAAGGGGTCAATAGGACCAACACCTCTGTATTTCCACTCCGTGCTACCAGTGATTTCGTTTCGACATATGTCACCAACTGCGTTTAGGAAGTATCCTCTAAAATAAACATATTTGACTTTCTGTGAACTACAATTCGTGAAAGTGATATCAACTTCAATACCGCCAGCACTATCCATACTCCATCCGAAAATTTCGATAAATGCAGGTGTAAGAGCTTTGAGACGCGTTTTATATGGTATATAAACTGTTGCAAAGATAATTAAAACAATTTTAAAAACAAAATAAAATGCTGATTTTTTTTCGCAAAATAACATATCCTCTATTCAACAGCATCTAATCAAAGCTATTCCAATATCAGCTTATGGCCCTGTCCAAACGAATAAGCAGATGTGGAAACAGATTGTAAGTGTAGAATGTATAATGATAGGCGTAAATTAAAAAATACTGTTAAAACACTGTTAAAATGTGAAGTAATTGATGAAAAGTTCTTTTTTTTCGATAAAAACTAATACCTTTGCATGTGTAAATACTAATAATAGTACATTGATATAAACTAATACCAATGTATATTGTAAAAACTAATAGTGTCACAAAGCATAAATACGAATGGCAAGCATACAAGAGAAACTGGCAGATTCTTTGAGTGTTCTGAAGCAATATCAAGACACTCACCAGAACAGTATTATCCAAGGCCTTAAAACTTTGGGGGAGGTTCATTCAAAACGCCTGATACAAAATGGCTACCTTGAACAGATCATCAAAGGATGGTATATGCCCACCATGCCTGGCCTGGAAGGGGATACTACAGTCTGGTATGCCTCTTATTGGCATTTTGTTGTAGCCTATGCTAACAATAGGTTTGGTGACGACTGGTGTCTTACACCTGAGGAATCATTAGATTTCTATGCAGGAGAGACAGTTGCTCCGCATCAGTTGATTCTGCGTTCAACGAAAGCCAGCAATAATATCATCCAACTGAAACATGGTGACTCATTGTTGGACATCACAGCCTCGATGCCAAGACAGATGTATATTGAACCAAGATATGGTTTAAGATTGTACACTCTACCCGAAGCTTTGGCATTTTGTACTCCTGCGTACTTCAAGAAAAGTGCAGTAAATGCACGTACATGTCTTTTGATGGTTGATAGTGCTGATGAAATACTAAGGGAAGTTGCAGATGAAGGAAACTCATCCAGGGCTTCAAGACTGGTTGGCGCTTTTCGCAATGTGGGACGCGAAGAAGTGTCACAGAGAATCCTGGACTATATGTTAAGAATAGGTCATAATATGCGTCCAGAGGATCCTTTTGAGGATAAATTAGAAAGCACATTTGCAAATGGTCGTATCATTTCTCCATATGCAATACGCATACGCCTGATGTGGAAGAAGATGAAAGAACAGATTCTTGCGTTATATCCCAAACCGGCAAATTCGACATTGTCTTTGGAGGAGATTCTTGGTAACATGGACGAGAACTATGTTAGAGACTCCTACCACTCCTTGTCTATCGAGGGCTACAGAGTTACAGAGGATCTTATAGAACGAGTACGCTCTGGCGAATGGAATCCGAAGGATGATAAGACTGATGCAGAACGTAAGAACGCATTAGCTGCACGAGGGTATTACCAAGCATTCTTGCAAGTTAAGGAAAGTGTCAAGAAAATATTTCAGAATGGCAATGCAGGAGAAATCGCCGGACGTGATTTTGAAAATTGGCACTTTGAGATGTTTCAGCCTTGTATCGTAGCAGGTCTCATCAAACCATCAGACCTGATTGGATATAGAACAGGACAGGTTTACATTCGTGGTTCTAAGCATACACCACTTTCTCCTGATGCTGTCAGGGATGCAATGCCTGTACTCGTTGAACTGATGAAAGAAGAGGAGAATGCTATGTTAAGAGCCATTTTAGGGCACTTCTTCTTCGTTTACATCCACCCTTACATGGATGGAAACGGAAGAACCGCACGATTCCTGATGAATGTAATGTTGGTCACCGCCGGTTACCCTTGGAGAATCATTGCTGTTGAAGAACGCGCTACATACATGGCTGCACTTGAAAAAGCAAGCATCGAGGGGGATATTACTGATTTTGCAAAGATTATCCTTCCGTAATTTATAGAACCCAGCTTAATTAAAAGATGGGTTCTAAATGTTTTACTATAATAAATATTCTAAACTGAAAGAACGTTCTTGCAAAATTGTATAACCCTAAGGACGGGAGTAGATTAAATGTCTATTTTTAAACCCCTTATAGTTTCTTTCTGCCATTGTAGTAATTTCTCTCGCCCTTTGTCATAAGAATAAGAGTCAAGAAAACCTACAAATTCTCGGGCTATATTTATGTCGTCCTCAAACCAATCAGAATTTGGATGCGTTTCAAAATCTAAAATCTTATTAAAATAAATTCTTGAGTTCTCAAAATCAGATTGCAGATAATAATGAAATGCATAACATTTGAGTCTACTAACGTCCGATCCATAATAAGGATGGGCATTTAGAAATGGAATATAGTCTGAAAAACAAGTCAGACGCTCAAAATCCTTGAATGAATTTATCATATTGTTGATTTTGTCGATTTCTGAAGGATTTAGATGCCCGCCTAATCTGTTTCCCAGACTAAAGTTGAGATGTGGAAAAGGGTCAAACAATGATTGGACAAAATACTGAAGAAAGAAGCAATCCTCATTTATAGAGGAATCAAGATAAAATCCCTTCAATAATTTAGCCCCACTTTCATGTTCAATGACAGAATATGCCAATCTTCCCTTCTTTGTATAAGAAGGGAAGGAGAGCATTTTCATAATTTTATTTAATTCAATACTTTTCATTTTCCTTTGATTACTATTACTTGTACATTTGTTCTTGTTTGCTTTTGAATGTGTGCAACTTGTTTTACCGTTAATATTTTAAATGTCTTACCAGAATAAATGTTCCAAACCAATATATGGTAATAAACTGTTGCAAAGGTAGTTGAAATAATTTTAAAAACAAAATAAAATGCCGATTTTTTTCGCAGAATAACTTTTACTCTGTTTTTTGTGTAACTACGCAAAAAAATGGCAAAGCAAAACATTGGTAATTGATTTTGTCCTATCCCGGTGCTTTTCTTAACTCGTTATAGAGGGCTGGTTTTTGAAAAACTTTGCGGTAGGTCGGTTTTTCGGCAATTTTGGCGCGGCCGCAACTTATTGATACTCAGTGGCAGCATTTTTCCCTTGCGGTAAAAGCTATCATATTACATTGTAAAAGATATCCTTTTACCTCGCGAAAGCTATCCTTTTAGAACGTAAAATGGCTGCTATTTCGCGGTAAAAGCTATCACATTACACAAAAAAACGAAGAAAAAAGTCCTTTTCGGGGTACTTCCTTCTTCGTTTTATGGTATTTTCTCGCTCTGGTTTGCGTTTTTCCGCGAACATTTTTCAGAGCATGAGATAACAGAAATGTCCTATCGTGAGTTATTTCCTTTAATAATAAAGTAGATGAACCTCTTGAACATATTACACTTATTCAATCACCCACCTGTCTATGGTGCGTGTCTCCTTGGAGAAGTTTACTCCTATGATATAGGTTTTACCCTGTTCCTTCTTGGTAGTGAGGGCGTCTCCGAAGAACTGCAGTTGATAGTTCTTGTCTTTTATCTGTTGCAGTGCCTCCTCGGCAGTGCCGTCAAGCTTGAATTCCATGATGTAGCGATACTGCGGTGTCTCTACCAGCAGGTCTATGCGTCCGTCGCTGGTATGGTATTCTGTATGTGAGTAGAAGCCCATCATCTTGAACACCACCCACATCATGTTCTGGAAGTGGTTCTCCTTGTCACCCTTCACACTGTCGTATGGCGCACTGGCGAAGAGTGATTTCATACGACTGAGGAATTGCTCCACTTTGCCTTCCCTAACGTCTGACGTGAAGCTCCTTATATCAAATACCGATCTTTCCTCCCTGTTGTCAAGATAGAACGGGGCGAGATATTTTATGAAGCCTTCCTCCACCTCTTGGTTCGGGAAACCAAGTCTGTACATTTGGAACTCCTTGTCATATCCCTTTATGGTGAGGTAACCGCTCTGGTATATCACGGGTATGGGGTTGGTGGACTCTGCGTCTATAGAGTTCAGCACATCCGATGTGACCTCTGACGTTGCCATCTCCTCAAGGTCGTAGTAGTGGCGGCGCAATAGTTCCACGAGGTATGTCGGTGTGCCGGTCTCAAACCAGTAGCTGTCAAATATACTATTCTCCATCGTGTTAAGCACACTGAATGGATTGTATATGCCTTCCTTAGACATCTGGTTGAAGTGATAGCCGTCATACATGCGGCGAAGCTTGTCAATGCACTCTTCTCGCTCCATGCCGTTGTTTTCGGCAAGTTCGTTGATATTGTCGTCAAAGGTGCTCAACAGTTCCTCTTCTGTTACTCCACAGATGTCGTGGAATTTCGGCAACATAGATATGTCCCTCAGGTTATTGAGGTCGCTGAACACGCTGACTTTGCCGAACTTCGT
>DGHL01000024.1 GCA_002392645.1 Prevotellaceae bacterium UBA3849 | reverse complement strand
TGTTTAGCGGACAGTAATAATTCTATATAAAGCTCTGTAATACAGAGCTATACACAACATTACCCTTTTGCAGTTACTCCCTCAGATTGTAATTTGATAGCTTTTACAATGTAATTTGATAGCTTTTACCGTCTGAAAGCTATCTGATTACGACACAAAAAAGCACAAATAGGAGCCTAAAATCTGTGATATAAGAATCTATCTCGTCTGTTTTTATCCTTCCACTCATGCTTTTGATGCCAAAAACAGCTCTGTTTTGCATTTTCAGTCATGGTTTCATTTGTACGCAAAAACGCCATCTCTTTTACTCGTTTCAGATACCTTCTTTTTTCGAATTAAGTGATGATGAAAAAATAAAACAGCCGTTAACTCACCCTCCCGGGACATATCATCCGGAACAGGGATTCAGTTATGCGCAATGAGCGCACAGCCCAGCATGATGAACAATACACCTACCCACTTCACTACATCCACCATCTCATGGAAGAACACTATGGCTGCCACCATGCCCAGCACGTAGCTCAACGACACCATGGGATATGCCTGACTCAACGGATAATGCTTCAGCATATACACCCACAGCAGACTGGCACCAGCGAAACACAGTCCGCTGGCTGCAAACTGCCAGTTGAGCAATACTGAGCGCATGAACGCACGGTTGAA
The DNA here is from genome assembly GCA_002392645.1 of Prevotellaceae bacterium UBA3849. Taxonomy (GTDB): domain Bacteria; phylum Bacteroidota; class Bacteroidia; order Bacteroidales; family Bacteroidaceae; genus Prevotella. The sequence continues at coordinate 15,804 of DGHL01000024.1, read as the reverse complement.
TCCAAACGGTGCCATGCGCAGCAAGGCAAACTTCAGGGCTACCTGCGCTAAGGCCAGCAACGTGCTTTGCAGCAATGCAAGTGATAGGAGTCTTATGTTCATTGTCTGTTACTTTTTCTTCTTCAATACTATAGAGCGCGAGAAAATAGCCGGCGGCACCGATGCACCCATGCGCTGCATTATAGAACGGAACGTAGGGGTTGCCTCATCGTGACATCCCACGAGCACGGTCTCTGCCTTGCCCGTCGCAATGAGTCGGCGCGCATCACGCAGTGCCCACTTCAACGATTGCGCTCCCTGCGAATAGGTGATGTTATACCCATGACACTTGGTGCGTATGGCTATCTGACTGCCAATGGTGTTGTGCGTGGACTGCATAAACAGCGTAGGACTGAGTCCTTGCTCACCGTTCTCTACCATGTCGCGCAGAAAGCGCTCACTCGTCTCCAACATACCGTAGGCCGTGGCTGTTATTATGGCATCAGGACAGTCTGTGCCTGCCTCGCGCAGTGCCTTGAGCGACGTCAGCGTAGCCGCCTTCATGAGCTTGCCCATTCGGCGTGCCTGCATAGGCGGTATATACTCTTTTGCCTCTGCCAACTGCGACTCGTCGTCTATTGTGATATCAGAAACCACCTGGCATGAAGCCTGTACCTCTCCGGCGTTTACCAAAACGGAAGATGATGAGGACGGTTGCCTCGATATCACCATGCTACTGTCGTTACCACCGAAGCCGAATGAATTGCACAGCACATGACGCAATGCCTTTTCTTTCCCTTCCATGCCTGAGGCATACGGAGCTATGCAGTCTTCGTCCTGACAGCTCCACCCTATGTTGGCAGGAAGGAAACTCTCCATCATGGCTATTATGCTTATAACGCTCTCTATTGCCCCCGATGCCGATGTAGTATGGCCCGTATATGCCTTGGTGCTCGACACTGGCGGCATACATTCCGCAAACACCCTGCGCAGGGCGGCGCTCTCGCTTGCGTCGTTGTTTGGCGTACCTGTGCCGTGGGCATTGATATAATCTATGTCACTTGGCTGCAGTCCTGCCATACGCAATGCCACCGTCATAGCGAGGAAGGCTCCTTCGCCATTGTCTGACGATGCCGTTTGGTGGAACGCATCGCATTTATTGCCATAGCCAGTTATGTATGCCTTTGCCTCTGTGGCATCCACGTCGTCAGTCCTTTGCAGCACCAGATATGCCGCCCCCTCACCAAGGTTCAGTCCGGCACGCATCTTGTCAAACGGTCGGCACCGCTCATGATCGAGTATCATTAGCGAGTTGAAGCCGTTCAGGTGGAACAGGCTCAGGGCCTCAGTGCCACCGGCTATCACCACGTCAGCCTCACCATTGCAAAGCATCTCGCAGCCAAGCATTATGGCGTTGAGTGCCGATGAGCACGCAGTGCTTACGGTGCAAGCCTCACAGTCAAGTCCGGCAAGTTGCGCCATCTCCTGTGTATTGCTTCCGCAGTCGTGTTTGCTGATGTAGCGCAGCATGTCATCACTTTCGTCTATATGCTTGAATATTCGCTCTGTGACATCCATGCCACCCACCGTAGTGCCCGACACGACGTAGCATCTGCCAGCAAGTTGTCTGCCTGCCACAGCTTCCTTTATCGCCATGGCACCAAGCAAGGCGGTGCGGCTCACCAGTCTTTCACTTGCTATACCCAGTCTCTGCCTCATGTCATCGTTCGACATCTTCACCTCGCCCACAGGGAGTTCCGTATGCGTAGATGCAAGATGGCGCATCGTGCCTATGCCGCTGCTGCCACTGCGCAGGGCAGAGAGAGTCTCACTCACCCCTACCCCTATGGCTGATACTATGCCTATGCCTGTAACTGCTATGCTCATATATATATATTATACTTTCGTTTCTGCTTTTCTGCAAAGTTACATCTTTTTTCTCAATCCACCAAATTCCTTCGCTTACAAGTGCAATACACCAGACTGAAGACAGGTTAGATGGTGGTGATGGGTAAGTGTCTTTACAGTTTTATCTTCATCTGAAGGTCGATGTCTGTCTGCCTGTTCGAGAATATCTGACGCTCTGCCGTGCCTATCGTGTTGCGATCGAAATAGCGTGTATGGGATGCCTTCAGCGTAAGCGTGAGCCATGACAAGAGGGGTGACTTAAGCATAAGTGCGGCATGACAGCCATTGCCATAATAGGAGGTGTAGCCGAAGGTGTTGGTAGTGCCGCGCTCATAGGCGTAAAGGCGCGAATTGTAGTCTTCGGTATTGAAGTATGCCGCCATGGCATAGACGGAGAGCAGGCGATGCACGCTGAAACTCGCCGATTGGCTTATGATGGCTCCCTTCGATGATTCTTCTGATGATTGCAGGCATGCCTCTGCCTGGGTACGCAGGTCGCAGATTGGTGACTTACGCTGAAGGATAAGGCGCAATCGGTGGTTGGTTCGCCATGCAAGCATACGACTGCCGGTGGCGGCTACGGTGACGTCCTGCTGACGGCTGTGCGCCCTGTAGCGTAGCGACAGGGTCCAAAATCCGCGTGTATATGCAGCAGTGACGCTGTTGTCCCACGAATACGACGATTGCGAAGTCCTGTAGCGTAGCCACGGATAGTATGCCACGTCGCTATATGCATCGACGGTGACGCGCGGCAAGACTTCCCACCGTATGGTGAAAAGCAGTCCACTTTCATTCTGCACGTTGCCACCGTCAGAAAGAGCTTTGCCATACAAGGCATAATAGCGGTAGGAATAGTATCGCTGCGCCATGCTGGCGGTAAACCTGTTCGTGGCGCGCCACTGCAGGGTATTGAGTGTGGCGATAGCCCCACAGTCGTTGATGGCACACTCTCCTGCAAACGTCAGGTTACGGCGATGCAAGGTATAGTCCACCGCACCATTGCAGAAGGTGCTGCCGTGCGGACTGTATAGTCGGTACAAACGCGAAGCACTGATAGTGTCCGAAGTGGTGAAGGTAGGATCAAGTCTGCTACTGAGATGGGTAAGAACGAACGATGCTCCCACGGAGTAGCGCACCGAATATGGTAATGTGCCGCTATATCGCAGATGTGCACCGCAGGCAGTCTGCGAAGCATTGTTCTTCTTTGCCATCTCGGCTACTGTTCGATGATAGCCCGAGGTCAGTATGGTAGAGATGGTACCGTCATTGTTCAGCGTGGCATCTATATAACGCCATGATGCGAAGGCTGACAGCTGCAGTTTGCCGACATCCATTGTGATACATGTTCCCTGCATGTGGCGCGCATCGCTCGCCGAACTGTGCGGAGTGAATACGTTGGCCACCCTGTTCGTAGCTGCAAGTGACGCCTGCTTGCCTAAGGAGAAACTGTTGTTGAAGGTGAGCCCCATACCAAACTGCCCTCTGAACTTTCCTAATATAAGTCGGCGCACCATGCCAGCATTGTTTAATATAACATTGAAGGCATAGGCATCGTAGCCGTAACCGTTACCATGAGCGGCAAAAGGTTCTGCAGCATCGTTTGCACCGGTGATGTTCAACGCAAGGTGACTGCCTACCTTCGCATTGTAGCGCAGGGAATGTTTTATAGGATAGCCTAAGTATGCTCCCGCATACCTATTGCCACCCGACGCACTGCTACCATAGCGATCGCCGGCACGATAGTATGTAGGTATGCTTGCCGTAGCTGTCACGGTATGGCGTATGTCACCACGCTTCAGCCTATGAATGAGGTCTGCATGCCATGATGCCGGCACGGTATCTTCTACACAGAGGAACGATGACAAGAATTCCCTCTGCCTATTGTCAATAGACTGTATCATGGCAAGTTCGCTGATGGAGCGCATCCTGCCGTATTTCTCCCTATACTCTATTATATCGTTCACCTGACCGAGGTCGAGCCCTGGTATCATAAGCAGTTCCTCTGTCTCAGCCGTATTAACGTCAAGAGGCTGCCGAGCCAGTTCGGTGAGGTGTTCATACGCCTCCTCCACTGACACGGCAGCCTCTTCGCTGTTTTCGTATAAAGATATAAGGTATTCCTCCCATCCTTCCCTGTCGTCACTGAAGGCGACTGCCGGCACAATAGCCAACAATGCCACCAATGCAATGCACAGGAAACGACAATTCATCAGGAGGAACCTTATTCGCTTATGGCTGTGGTGCAATACTTCTTCAATGCCCTTGCCACGCCGTTAGCCCATGTATCGATGCCTCCGTCCATATCAAGCGACGATACGAGTTTCACTACATGCTCTATAGGCATGCCATAGCGCAACACGCCTGATATCAACTTGGCATAGTTCCAATACTCTTTCTTGAACTTGCCGGAGAGTCCTTCCATCGTGGTTTTGTAGCCACGCTTGTTGACAAACTGGAAGTCGTAGCGCTTGGTGCCGTCAGGCAACACACACTTTATTATCTTGCCGGTATTGACGCTCTTAGGAAGTATCATGCCTTCCTCATCGTCCTGCAGTCCGGTAAATATCTCGTATGGTCTGCCATCAAGCAGTCCTACGAATGCCAGCCACTTCTCCTTTTCGTTCTGAAAGCGTACCACGTCGCACTCCAATACGTCAGGACGTTTCTCTACAGGGGTTGTTGTCTGTTCGATGTCGCTCATTTACTTACTGATAAATATATCTGATATCTATATAATAAGTGATGTCTATATAATAAGTGATATCTATTAATAAGCTTACTTAAAATATAATAAGGATTACTTTTCTACCTTAGGCAGCTTTGCCAGAGCCTCAGCAATGCTGTCATCGCTTGGGATGACGTCGGTCATGGTCTTGTTGTTAAACTGCTCATAAGCGTAGAGGTCAAAGTAACCAGTGCCTGTAAGACCGAACATGATGGTCTTCTCCTCACCAGTCTCCTTACACTTCAGGGCCTCGTCGATAGCTACGCGGATAGCGTGGCTTGACTCTGGTGCCGGCAGTATGCCCTCAACACGTGCAAACTGCTCTGCAGCAGCAAACACCTCTGTCTGCTCTACCGAGCGTGCCTCGAAGAGACCGTCATGATACAGCTGTGACAATATAGGACTCATGCCATGGAAACGCAGTCCACCAGCATGGTTAGCACTTGGCATGAACTGGCTGCCCAGGGTGTACATCTTAGCCAATGGGCATATCATGCCGGTGTCGCAGAAGTCGTATGCAAACTTACCACGTGTGAAGCTTGGGCATGAAGCTGGCTCAACGGCAATAATCTGATACTGGTTTTCGCCACGCAGCATCTCACCTACGAACGGACTTATCAGTCCACCGAGGTTTGAACCGCCACCGGCACAGCCGATGATGATGTCAGGCTTGATGCCATACTTTTGCATGGCCTTCTGTGCCTCAAGACCAATGATGGTCTGATGAAGCAGCACCTGATTGAGCACAGAACCTAATACATAGCGATAGCCCTCCTGCTTGGTGGCAGCCTCAACGGCTTCAGATATTGCGCAGCCCAATGATCCTGTGGTATCAGGATGCTCAGAGAGGATCTTGCGTCCCACCTCGGTAGTCATTGATGGCGAAGGCGTAACGTTGGCACCGTATGTGCGCATCACCTCACGACGGAAAGGCTTCTGCTCGTATGAGCACTTTACCATATACACCTGGCAGTCAAGTCCGAAGTATGAACAAGCCATTGACAAAGCAGTGCCCCACTGTCCTGCACCAGTCTCAGTGGTAACGCCTTTCAGTCCCTGCTGCTTTGCATAGTAAGCCTGCGCAATGGAAGAGTTGAGCTTATGTGAGCCTGAAGTATTGTTACCCTCAAACTTATAATATATCTTAGCCGGAGTGCCCAGCGCCTTCTCAAGGAAGTAAGCCCTGACGAGTGGTGAAGGGCGATACATGCGGTAGAAATTCTGTATTTCCTGTGGTATATCGAAATAAGCCGTGTCGTTGTCAAGCTCCTGCTTATTCAGCTCGTCGCAGAAGATAGGTGCGAGGTCAGCAGCAGTAAGTGGCTGCAGCGTAGCAGGGTTGAGCAAAGGTGCCGGCTTATTCTTCATGTCAGCACGTACGTTATACCATTGGGTTGGTATCTCATCCTCGGAGAGATAGATTTTGTAAGGTATCTTATTGTCCATTTATATGTTTGGTTTTTATTATTCCTTTGTGTTTTTTATTCTTTAATCTGCAAAATTACGAAATTTTCTTCTTATATGAAAGAAAAAACGCATTTATTTTTTCACTTTCCTCATTACCAATGCACTATTCGTTCCGCCGAAACCGAACGAGTTGCTTAAAACGGTATCAACATTCGTATCTATCGTCTGCGTGGCTATATGCAGTCTTGAGGAGTATTCATCAGGGGTCTCGAGGTTTATGTTCGGTGCTACGAATCCTCCCTGCATCATAAGTATGCTATACACCGCCTCACTGGCTCCCGCCATCCAGCACTCATGACCTGTCATCGACTTCGTGCTGCTTATCCATGCCCTACGTCCCTCAAAAAGCTTTGCAAGTGCCTGTGCCTCCAGTGCATCGCCCTGCGGCGTACCTGTAGCATGCGCATTAACGTAGTCTATGTCGTCAGCCGTAAGTCCGGCTTCACTAAGTGCCCTTTTCATAGCCGTCAGCGATCCCTCGTCGCTCGGAGTACTCAGTTTTCCTTCACCATTGCATGAGAAACCGTAGCCTGCTATTTCAGCAAGAACCTCTGCGCCTCTCGCCACGGCATGGTCGTAATCCTCAAGCACGAGAGCCGCCGCACCACCACTTGGCACCAGACCTTGGCGGTCTTTGTCAAAAGGCCTGCTTGCCTTATGCGGCTCATCCATCTGACGAGAGAACACCGCCAAGGCATCGAACGACGACATGGCATACTGATTCACCTCCTGTGCACCGCCACAAAGCACTACGTCCTGTTGCCCGCTGCGTATCATCATTGCTCCGAGTCCAATGGCATGACTGCCGCTGGCACACGCTGCACTCACCGTCAGGCTCACTCCGCGCAGATTGAATATACTGCTGAGGTTCATCGATACGGTGGAATTCATAGCCTGGAATATATTGCCAGCCCCTATCAGTTCAGAGTCAGCATACTGCCGCATCACCTCATGCGCCTCTATTATTGGCATTGCCGATGTGTCGTTACCGAATATTATGCCTACCTCCTGGCTGTCAGTATCTATGCCTGCCATGCCGAGCGCCTCACGCGATGCCATATAGGCATACTCTGCTTGCTCTGACATACCGACGCGTGTCCTACGGTCGAGCACTCCCTTTAACTGTGGGCGCTCCACATTGCCGGTAAGTCCTGAATGGTAGCCATATTCCAGTCTGGCATTATCGACGATAATACCAGACCGTCCTAAACGTAACGATTCACTCGCCTCACACGTATTCTTACCTATGCACGACCATACGCCGATGCCTGTCACTACTACTTTCCTCATTATAATTCATAATGCATAATCTCTCCCTCCCTCACAGGGAGGGTTGGGGTGGGTCTATAACTCATAATGCGCAATCTCTCCCTCCCTCACAGGGAGGGCTGGGATGGGTCTCCGATGCATGAACTGCAAACAGTAAACCCCAGATACAACTCACAGCGTCTTTCTGAAACGCTGTGGCGACGTACCCGTATATCTTCTGAAGAATGCTCCAAAGTGGCTTTGGTTTACGAAGCCAAGGTCATCCGCCACCTGCTTTACGCTCTTGCTGCTATCGTGCAGCAGTATCTTTGCCGTACGTATCACCTCCTCGTTTATTATAGCACTGGCGCTCTTACCCGTGATACTCTTGCAGATGGCAGAAAAATACTTTGGCGTAATACTCAGTCGTTCCGCATACTCTCCTACCGTCAGGAATGGCGTGCCGGGCTCACTGAGCATCTTCACAAATCGTTGGAACAGATGTTCTGCCGAACTGAATTTTCTCGTAGGCAATTCCTTAGCCTCTCCGTTTTTCTGTCGTATCTCAAACATCACGTAAGCCATAGATACGAGCAGCGTATCCTGCGTCTTGCGCTTATATTCCGACGCCGGGCGCTCCATCAGTTGCTTCAGCAGTTCAACGTAGCCTATCAGCATGTTCATCTCATCTTCGTCGCAGTGTATCACCTCCTGTGTCTGAGCCATGGCACGGAGTGTCCAGTCCATGTTAAGTTCCGTAGCCATTTGCTCTGCATAGTCAGGAGCCATGAACAAACCTACTATCTCAAAGTCAATGCTCAGCATTGAGCGTTCCAGCATATTGCGGGGATTGCATACAAATATATCGCCACGCTTCAGGCTAAACTCCTGTGACTCCACGATTATCTGCGCCTGACCGCTGAGTACTATTCCAAGCAAGTACCCCTCCACCACGACTCCTGCCGCAGGCATGTTGCGCAGGTCGTTAACCGATGTTATCAGGGCCAAGCCCTCATCTTGACATGCAGCCAACTTCTTTTCTGCCAGCGACTGCATATTCAATCTGTTTATCTCCATTGTCTATCGAGAAATAATAGTTCATACATAACAAAGGTAACGCAGATACCACGCACCTTCATTCTTACTTAATGCAAAATTAATAAAAATATCTTATTTTACATATTATTTTATACTATTTTTCCACTTCACGTATCTTTTTTAAGACATTTAGAACAATGCAGCACCATAATCGAACGTTTTTCTTATGCTTTTGTTTTGTTCTTCCCTCAACTTTTCGTAACTTTGCACCCTGAAACGTAACATACCATTGTTTTTCGCATGAAAGAACGCATTAGACAAATACTTGAAGAAAACCTGCCACTGGCTGACATAGACTCACAATTCTTGTTTGCCGAGCTTAGTTCGCTCGACATTACCACCATCATGATGATGCTCTCCGAGGAGTACAACATATCTTTGGACTCTAAGGATGTAACGCCAAAGAACTTCATGAACGTGGACAGCATCACGGCTCTCGTGGAGAGGAAGTTGAAAGGTTGAAATACTATAGAAGTGACTGTACTTGACTATATCGACATACATGCCAAGGCTATGCCCGGCAAGATAGCGCTGACCACCAAGGATGGCGACATATCATATCGCGAACTGGCCATGCGCATGAGGGACAATGACCGCTCACTGCCCATACCATTGCTCGGCGATGCGTGGGATGGTGACTTCGTGCTCTACACTACCGGCTCCACGGGCAAGCCCAAGGGAGTGATTATCAGCCAGAGGGCAGTGATAGCAAACTCAGAGAACCTCATCGAGGGACATGGATATTCCGCCGACACATTCTTCATCATTGCCGGCGCCATGGATCATCTGGGATGCTGGTCTAAGATTTTCCCTACGCTGATGGCTGGCGGCACGCTATGCGTACTGCGCGACGGTATGAAGAGCATAAGCGACTTCTTCACTGCGGCTGACTCCGCCGCACAATACGGCTCGCCTAAGGTTGCCACGTTTCTCGTACCGTCAAACGTAAGGATACTGATGAGCCAGGCTGCCGACCTTCTGCGCAGCCATGCCGACAGCATCGACTTCATAGAGTCAGGCGGTGCACCTTTGGCGCAGTCTGACATGCAGCGCATGTGCAACCTGCTGCCCCACACACGTCTATACAACACATACGCCTCTACCGAGACCGGCGTCATGACCACCTACAACTACAACGACGGTCGCTGCATCAGCGGATGTCTGGGCAAACCACTGAAACACTCACACGTATTCATCACCGAGCGCGGCACCATTGCCTGCAAGGGCGACACGCTGATGAGCGGTTACAAGGATAATCCGGAACTGACTGCCGAGATAATGTCTGACGATACCATCTTCACCGCCGACAATGGTTTCATCGATTCTGAAGGTATGCTGCACATAGAGGGCAGGACTGACGACATAATCAACACCGGAGGCTTCAAGGTAGCACCGCAGGAGGTGGAGGAGGCGGCACTGTGCCATGAGTCAGTGGGCGACTGCATCTGCATCTCCCGCCCCCACCCCATACTTGGCGAGGCATTGGAACTACTCGTCATCGTCAAGGAGGGGCATACGCTTGACAAGCGGCAGCTGGCTCAGCACCTGGCAAACAGGCTTGAGAAATACAAGGTGCCTATATACTATAAAGAGGTCCTCTCTATCGAGAGAACCTCTAATGGGAAACTTAATCGTAAAACCTATAGGAGTTAAAGCCTATCAAGGATGCGGAGCCACCTCTGGCTTCTCCTCCTCCAAATATATGCCATAAATGTTTATCGGGCCTTCTGGGTACATAATCTGATACTCGCCTATCTTCTCAATGTCCACGATGATAGGCATCTTATTATAGTTTTCGATCACGTCGGAAACCATAACGGTAGTACCCTTCATCACCGTAATAGGACGGTTCTCCTCTGAAGAAGAAGAAGCTGCATAGATATGGAGCTTACCCTTAGCCTTTACACTGAGGAATATCTGATTACCACGCGCGCTCCTACCGCCTGTCTTCAGACGTGTAGTGAATCGCTTGCCATCGCGGAAGGTGCGTATGCCTTCGTCACACTCCATCTTGTTCTTGTTGTCCACGATATACATAAACAAGTTGTCGGTATGGTAAACGAGCGGATTATTACCTGGAGCAAACTGATTGAACGTCATTATTTTCTGTGCATTTGCTGCAAGTGCCATCAATGCTACTACGAATGTGAATATTAGCTTTTTCATAATATGGCCTTTCTTTTAGTTGTAGTTGATATAATTTGATTATAATAGATTTCTACGGCAAAGTTACGCTTTTTTTCTGAATAGCCAAAAAAAAATGAAAAAAAATGAATTTTTTTTTGTAATTTTGCACCAAAACCACCGTTCAGGGGCTTTTTTGCTGCTTTACATGGCAATTTTCACACTCTAAAACTATATAAGATATGGTAAAACACATTATTCTATGGACTCTCAACCCTGAGCTCTCTGATGCAGAGAAGGCTGAGGTCAAGAAGGGCATCAAGGCAGGACTGGAGGGACTGCAGGGCAAAATCAACGGTCTTACCGACATCAAGGTGATTATCGACGGCAGACTTGATTCTTCCAACGCCGACGTGATGCTCGACAGCACCTTTACAGATTTTGAGTCGCTGAAGGGCTATGCCGTTCACCCTGACCACGTGGCCGTGGCTGACAGCAAGGTGCGCCCATACACCGTGCAGAGGTCTTGCCTGGACTTTGAGCAGGATTAAAGGCTGGCGGACGACTACGAAGACTTACTACCTGACTGCAGAACATTTGTCTTATGACTGTTCGGTAGTCAGGTAGTATTCGTTTTAGGTGGGTTCAGCCCTACGGCAAAGATTTCTCATGGCAATTTCCTTCGCCAGACTTGCTGCTTTCGTGCCCTGAGAGCGACTTTCAATCTATTCAGACGGGAATGCTAAAAAATGTTTCATTATATTAAAGCAAGAATCACAAAACTTACTGCGCGAGTCTTCGAAACAGAACTTCCCCAGCATGGTTTACATGCCATAAAACGGGGAATACTACCCTAAAAATGCAAAAGCATAGCTTTTATGTTGTAAAAGCTATCGTTTTACAAAGTAAAAGGTATCGTTTTACAGCGTAATATATATGCTTTTACAGCCTAAAACGTATGCTTTTACAAGCCTCAGCATACTATTTTGCCGCATTGCGGCAAGCACTCCATTTTCTTTTCCTTGACTATCAACAGCTTATAAAAAATCGCATTTCCGGCTTATCTGAGCAACGTTTCCGCATCGGTGATTTCCGCAGCACTCTCAATGTTAAATGCTTCTCCGCAACTGTAAACAAAAGTTAACGTACAGATGGCACAAAGGAGCTATGTGGCATTTTTTTTGTACTTTTGCACAATAATAGCAACACACACATACCAAATGACAGAAAGACTTATAATTGCAGATAACCAACCTCTGACGGCACTGGCAGTGGAGACCATTTGCAGGCAACAGCAGGAGGTGTTCGGAAACGGTGCACAGATGGAGATAGTTTATGCGACAAACAAAACCAAACTGGGTGCATTACTGAAGGAGGGCAAGCGCTCTGCCATCGTGATAGACTACACCCTGTATGACTTCGTAAACCAGGAGAACCTGACCATGATGTGTGACCTGTATCGTAACACATCCACATGGCTGCTGCTGTCTGACGAACTGACACCCGACTTCCTCAGGTACGTGCTCTACCAAACCTCTAACGTGGGCGTGGCATACAAGGATGCTCCGCTGAGCATACTGAGGGAATCGCTGACATACGTCATGAGGGGCGAGCGCTACGTGGCGCAGCACGCTACCGACATACTGCTGCAGCAGGCGGCAGAGGCTGAGCACCCGAAGGCCGAGCTGACACAGACAGAGCGAGAGGTGCTGAAACTGATAGCGCAGGGCAAGACGACGAAGGAGATTGCCGCTGAGCGATTCTCAAGTTTCCACACCATAAACTCACACAGGAAGAACATTTTCAGGAAACTGAACGTGAACTGTGCGCACGATGCCATGAAGTATGCCATCAGGGCTGGCCTCGTAGATGAATCGGAGTTCTATATCTAACCCCAATCCCTCCTTTATATATTATGGTGGGGGACCATTAATCACCACCGTAAGGCTGAACCTTAGAAATGAAGTTCCTTATCTTCGACGACGACATACAGAGCTATCACCAGATACGCAACATACTGGAGGACTACGACAGCCAGCATGATGTGATAGGCCCCTTCACCACCGTGGAGCAGGCAAGGGACTACCTGTCGCAACATAAGGACATTGATATCATAATATCTGAGGTGGTGCTGGGCGAATCTGCCGTGTTCGAAGCCATGGACTACGCCCCTGACTATGTGCCGGTGATATTCGTCAGCGCACGTACGGAGTATGCGCTGCAGGCATTCTCATATTACAGTCTGTCGTACTTACAGAAGCCTATCGACGAGGTAGAACTGACCAAGGCGGTTGCCAAGGCCATGAGACTGCGTAAGGTTTCGCCGCTGCTCACCCCGCAGGGCGGATGGGCAAGGCAAGACGACGAACAGTCGCGCTTCGTCGTAAAGACTTTCAAGGGAGAGAGGATTATACACATATCCACCATACGCTACATAGTATCAGAACAGAAAAACACATACGTAAAGCTGCTCGACGGCAGTTCCTACCGCATAGACATGCCACTGGAGGTCTTCGCCACACAACTTGACAGCAGTCTCTTCATGCGCGTAAACAGAAAATACATAGTTCCGCTGGAGCAGGTCATCGGCACCGAACGCATAGAGAACGGCAAGATGCAGATACTGCTGAAAGGCGAAAATGCACCCGACATCATAGTCAGTCGCACACGTAAAAGCGAAGTGTGCGAATGGCTACATCATGAATGACGTTTCATCCTCCAAAAAATACGTTTCGGTATTTTTTTCTTTCTTATTCTCACTAAATTTTGCTTATTTTTCTAATTTTGCAAGTGCAATTTCGAAGGGTTACGCACAACATGCACACCATGTGCAAAAATGTGCAATCTCCGCCATCTAACTTGCACATTACTTGACCGTTTGTGCAATCTTTACATTCAGGTGAAGGAGATGAATCCTACCGCCTATGAATACTACAGAGGGGTTCTACGGAACATGCTAAACAAGAAGAATAAGCACAATGGATAATCACGAGCACACATTTCACCACATAATGCCAGCGCAACTGAGATTTTCTGACGTTGACCGCTTCGGACACGTAAACAACTCGGTTTACTTTTCGCTGTTCGATATGTGCAAGACGCATTATTTCAACGACGTGGTGGGCACCGACATATTTGACCGAATGGCACCCGTGGTGGTGCATATCGAGGCAAACTTCATTTCGCCCGTGTTTTTCCCTGACGAGATAGTGATAGAGACTGCCGTGACTCACCTTGGCAACAAGAGTTTCACGTTGTTGCAGCGTGCTCTCAATGAGCGCACTCGCGAGGTGAAGTGCTATTCTGAGACTGTCATGGTGATGATTGACACCGTGCGCAATATCTCCGTAGAGATAAGCGAAGACTTCAGGCGCAGGATTAAGGATTACGAGGGGGAGGGACTATGTTAGGAAAATATCTCAGCCAGCAGGATTTCACCTCGTATGATGACTTCATGGAGCACTTCAGGGTGAACGTACCCGACGATTTCAACTTCGGCTACGACGTCATAGACGCTTGGGCGGAGATAATGCCTGAGAAGGAGGCGTTGCTTTGGACTAACGACCAAGGCGAGGTTAAACATATAACATACGGTGCGTTCAAGAACATCACAGACCAATGCGCTGCCTTCTTCCAAGGCATAGGCATTGAGAAGGGCGACCGTGTGATGCTGATACTGAAGAGAAGGGTGGAATGGTGGTATGCCATGGTGGCCCTGCACAAGATAGGTGCGGTGGCGATACCTGCCACCCACATGCTTACGGAGAAAGACATAATGTACCGCTGCCACATGGCTGGCATAAGCGGTATAATATCATGCGGTGACCCCGAGGTGCTGCAGCACGTGCAGAAGGCACGACGCTTCTCACCTATGCTGCGCCACTGCATATCTATCGGCCCGGCTGTGCCTAACGGTTTCTACGACTTCTGGCGCGGACTGCAGGAGGCGGCTCCTTTCGTTAAGCCTGAGCGCAACAAGGTGACCGACAATTTCCTGCTCTACTTCACCAGTGGCACTACGGGCGAACCTAAGATGGTGATGCACGATTTCTCCTACCCCTTGGCACACATCGTTACTGCCAAGTGCTGGCACAACCTCAACGACAGGTCGCTGCACCTTACGCTTGCCGACACTGGTTGGGGCAAGGCTGTATGGGGCAAGTTCTACGGTCAGATGCTATGCGGGGCTACGGTCTTCGTATATGACTACGAGGGACGCTTCTACCCCGAGGTGTTGCTGCGCGTGTTGCAGGACTATCACATCACGTCGTTCTGCGCACCGCCTACCATATACCGTTTTCTCATACGTGAGGACATCAGTGCCTACAACCTCTCCGCACTCAGGTGGTGCACCACGGCTGGCGAGGCTCTCAACCCCAGCGTGTTTGATGAGTGGAAAGCTAAGACGGGTATAACGATATACGAGTCATACGGACAGACGGAGACCACCATGGTGGTGGGCACCTATCCTTGGGTGAAACCGAAACCGGGCGCAATGGGAGTGCCTAATCCTCAGTATGACATCGACATCGTTGACGAGGACGGCAACAGCGTGCCTGAGATGGTGCACGGCGAACTCGTCATTAAGGTAAAGGACGGCAAGAAGCCTCTCGGACTGTTCAAGTGTTACTACCGCAACGAGGAAATGACCGAGAAGCGCATAGTCAACAATCTGTATCACACTGGCGACGTGGTATATCGCGACCATGACGGATACCTGTGGTTCGTATCGCGCATAGACGATGTGATAAAGACATCGGGCTACCGCGTAGGACCGTTTGAGGTAGAGTCGGCGCTGATGACTCATCCCGCAGTGGTGGAGTGCGCCATAACGGCTGCACCCGACGAGATACGCGGACAGATAGTGAAGGCTACCATAGTATTGACAGAAGAATACAAGGAAAAGGCATCTGACGCTCTGAAAAAAGAACTGCAGGAGCATGTAAAACGCGAGACCGCGCCATACAAATATCCGCGCATAGTGGAGTTCGTGGATGAACTGCCCAAGACCATCAGCGGCAAGATACGCCGTGTAGAGATAAGGCAGAACAGTAAATAAGTATTGTATATATAAATATAAGTATAGAACATAATAAAATAAAAATGTCAAATTTCAAACAGATTTTCGAAAGCCGCTATACATGGATAGAGGGCTTCATGCGAAACGTAAGGCGATATGCCAACCGCATTGCCATGATAGAGTCGGAGACTGACCAGTCATGGACCTACAAAGAACTAAACAATGACACCAACCG
>DGHL01000090.1 GCA_002392645.1 Prevotellaceae bacterium UBA3849 | reverse complement strand
ATATTCATATGATTGACTAATTTAACTCGTGGGAATTTTTAGAACCCACCTTTAACAAACAATTCCGCCTTCTGCGGTAACAAAGACAATATGGACAATGATACGATAAAATATGCTGAAAAATGCTTTCGTGATGAAGCACAGGCTATCCTTAACCTCATACCTATGCTCGATGACAACTTCACACAAGCTGTCAAACTAATCATGGAGTGTAAAGGCAAGGTTATCGTTACAGGAGTAGGCAAAAGCGGTCACGTAGGCGAGAAGATTGCCGCCACACTCGCATCGCTCGGCACGCCATCGTTTTTCCTCAACCCTCTTGACGCGTACCATGGCGACCTCGGAATGGTCGCCACAGACGACGTGGTGATGGCTATCAGCTACAGCGGTTACACCGACGAACTCTTGCGCTTCATACCATTGCTCATAGAGCGCAAGATACCTATAATAGGTATATCAGGCAATCCCGACTCCCTGCTTGCACGCTACTCTGCCTGCCACCTTAACATACGCGTGGACCATGAGGCAGACCCACTGAACCTTGCACCGACATCCTCTACTGCCACCACGATGGCAATGGGCGATGCACTTGCCTGCGCATTGGTATATGAGCGTGACTTCAAGGCACAAGACTTTGCACAGTTCCACCCAGGAGGTTCTCTCGGCAAACGCTTGTTGTCAAGGGCAAGGGACTACATGGTGAGCGACGGACTTCCTATCGTAAGTCCTACGACCAGCGTGATGGACGCAATCGTGACCATAAGCAACGGAAAACTCGGTCTTGCAATTGTCATGAACCACGAAGGACAACTCGTTGGTATCATAACCGACGGCGACGTGCGCCGCGCCATACAGCGATACCGCAACGAGATGTTCGGACTCATGGTCACAGACATCATGACGCCTCATCCAAAAACTATACGACCAGAGGCAAGCCTCAATGAGGTTGACCAGATTTTACGACGCTACAACATACACGCCCTGGTCGTTACCGACGAAAGCGACCACGTAGTGGGCATCATCGACTCGTTCCGAGTGATGAGCTAAAGAAGCAAAGGAACAGAGAACAACGTCTAAAATAATTATGGTTTTCCCGTATGATTTGTGGAATAATCAAAACTTCAAGATATGAATATAGCACTTCTGACCGCAGGCGGAACAGGAAACAGAATGGGGCAAGATATCCCCAAACAATTTATGTGTATTGATAATAAACCTGTGATTATCTTTACCTTACAGGCGTTTCAATATCATCCGGAAATTGATGCTATTGCCGTGGCCTGTCTTCCTGGATGGAATGTAATCCTTCAGGCTTATGCCAATCAGTATAACATCACAAAGCTGAAATGGATTTTTGATGGCGGTAACAGTAATCAAGAATCCATATACAATGGCATATCCGGTTTGAAAGAAGCAGGATGTTCTGATGATGATATTATCTTGATACAAGATGGAGTGCGTCCCTTAGTTGATGCCCGCATCATTACAGACAATATAATGGTATGTAAGAAGTACGGTTATGCTGTTACAGGACTTCTATGCAAAGAAGCTATCATGGAGGTAAATGACGGGAAGGTAACCAACATAGATATTCCGCGTGAACGTTTGGTCAGGACACAAACCCCTCATACATATTCTTTGGGCACTCTGTTGAACGCACATAAGATTGCGAAGGAAAAAGGCATCACAAATACCGTAGCATCATGCACATTGGTTTCTATGATAGGGATAAATGAGCAACATTTGGTAGAAGGTTCAGAAAAAAACGGATTAAAACTAACAAGACCTCAGGACGTGGATTTGTTCAAGGCTATGATACATTCCGAACCTGAATCTTGGATGAAATAAACAATGATTTACGAAGACGATATAATAGCTGCTTCAAGAGCTGATATTCCTTGGGACGAACTATCAGGAAAGAACATTCTTGTTACAGGTGCAACTGGGCTGATAGGCTCCTGTGTCGTTGAGATTCTGATGAGTCGTAAGGATATGGATTATCATGTATATGCATCTGGTAGAGATGAGACAAGGATTAGCAGCCTCTTTGCCGAGTATATAAACTCACCTTATTTCCACTTCGTTAAATATGACGTTGTGGAACCGTTTGATTACGATGTTGATTTCCAATACATAATTGCTGCTGCCAGTGGGGCTAATCCTATTCTGTATAGCACAGATCCGGTAGGTGTGATGAAAGCAAATTTCAATGGAGTTGACAATCTTCTTACCTATGGAGTGAAGCATCATCTGGAAAAATTTTTATATATATCTTCTGGTGATGTCTATGGAGAAGGTGATGGAAGAGCATTTACCGAAGAGTATAGCGGTTATGTTGACCCCCTTAACCTGCGCTCATGCTATACTTCTTCAAAACGAGCCACGGAGACCCTCTGTATTTCGTATGCAAGTCAGTATGGAATTACAGTGAGTATTGCACGCCCTTGCCATACCTATGGGCCAAACTTTACAGAAGGAGACACAAGAGTATATGCCCAGTTTATACGTAATATTCTCAGAGGTGAGAATATTATTATGAAAAGCGCAGGCGAGCAGGTACGATCTTGGTGTTATGTAGTTGATTGCGCTTTGGGTATCCTATATGTCCTTATTAAAGGTAAAGATAAAGAAGCATATAATATTTCCGATAGCAACTCTATAGTATCCATTAGGGAAATGGCAGATATAATAGCCGAGATTGGAAATAAAGAAGTTATTATCAATGCTCCGTCTGAAATAGAAAAAAGAGGTTTCAACGTCGTAAAGAGGGAAATTCTGGATTCTTCAAAGTTACAGGCATTGGGATGGCGAGCTCATTGTGACATCAGACAAGGTCTTGAACATACAATCAAGCATATTCAGCCATACTAATCGACGAGAAATCAAAAGTAACGATAAGTCATCTGAGAAACGACAGACAATTCAAATTCATCAAGCGCACAGACAAACCATTCGCTGAATAGTTACAAATAAGAGGATTATAGTTAAAAAAACACAAAGTTAGCAACATCACAAAGCCAAATGTTGTTAGCTTTGTTTTTTTTTACTATCTTTGCATTACGCAAGTTGCGTAACGCAAGTTGCGTAATGCGTATAACTCCTTAGCTGTAAATATGAAAGAGAATCCTTTCCTTATACACGGATACAAAGGGCCAGAGTATTTCTGTGACCGTCAGGAAGAAACGGCAGACATAACAGATGCTCTTAAAAACGGGTGCAACGTAACACTTATATCTCCCAGGAGATATGGCAAAACAGGGCTGATCCACAATGTGTTCCATTATCTAATGGAACATGACAAAGAAATACATTGTTTTTATGTCGATATCTATGCTACGCACTCATTAAGCGATTTCGTACAGCTGTTTGCAAAGGCTGTACTGGGACGCCTTGACACACCACTGCAGAAAGCAGAGAACCTTATCAGCAAAGTATTTAGATACAGTCAGGTGACAATGTCGCCAGACCTTGCCACGGGAATGCCACAATTCTCATTAAGTTTCCAGCCGCAAAATACGGTAAGCACGTTGGAAGACATCTTTACATATCTGGACAAGTCTGGACAGACTTGCTATGTTGCCTTTGACGAGTTCCAGCAAGTATTGGAATATGCAGAAGAAAAAGTGGAAGCATTGCTCAGAACATACATACAGCAGATGCACAACGTGCATTTCATATTCTCTGGCAGCAAACAACATATGATGATGGAGATGTTCAACTCTCCAAGACATCCTTTTTACAGAAGTACAGAGAAGCTACATCTAAACACACTTGACGAAAATGTGTATTATGACTTTGCGACAGAAAAGCTAAGACAGCAAGGAGTAAATCTTCCTGAAGACTTATTCCACACGATATACACGCAGGTTGATGGTGTGACATGGTATCTGCAGACAATCATGAACCGCTTCTATCGTATGAGTGACTGCACTCTTACAAAAGATTCATTCCATGAGATAATAAATGGAATTATAACACGCGAGGAAGAAGAATACAAACACCTCTATCACCTATTGACAGCGAACCAAGCTTCCCTGTTACTCGCCATAGCAAAAGAGGGAACGGTAAAAGAACCGCTATCAGGTTTGTTTATGCGCACTCATAACTTGAAATCGCCAAGCAGTGTGCAACGCGCACTGCAGTACTTGCTGAATGAAGAATATGTATATCATTCTGACAATGGTTACATTGTGTACGACCGTTTCTTCGCTTTATGGCTGAAGAAATACTGAATACAATTTTACTGACGAGATAAACAAAGATAAGACTATAGGATTATGACAACAGAATTAAAACAATACATGCAGAAGAACCTTAGGGCTGTACAGATGAAAGAACTTTCTATACTGTGCACGGTAACGGACATCTGCAAACGCAACGAAATAGAATACTGGCTTGACGGAGGAACTCTGCTCGGAGCGAAACGCCATGGAGGATTTATACCATGGGATGATGACATAGATATATGTATCAGAGATACTGACACTGAACGTTTCAAAAAAATAATGCTGAGTGAATTACCAAAAGACCTGTTCCTGCAGACACCAGACACAGATCCTTCTTATAACTCAACAATAATGAAGATACGTGACAACAATTCTTTGTTGGTAGAGTTTGGCGATGACTTTACGCGAGATTACCACAAAGGTATATTCATTGACGTATTCCCAATGACAGACTATCCCAGCGTGTCAAAAACCTTCTGCAAGAAAATAGCAGGCGGCTACTGCAAAGCCAACAGCATACTGCACAAGCAGCATCTGTACTCATGGCGCTCTGTTACGGAAATGATATGGTTTGGGGCAAAACGTGCCTACACACGTGCACTGTGGTGGGTGGCTGAAAAGACTTGCATGAAAGGAGAGTTTTTCGCCCCCTTGATATGCAACAACGGAATTGGCTTCATGCATAAGAAGGATGCAGTGTTCCCACTCAGCACGATAGAGTTTGAAGGTGTCACGTTCCGTTGCCCTGCCAACACCGACGTTTATCTTACGGAACAATACGGCGACTACATGCAACTGCCACCAGAAGAAAAGCGTGGCATACACGCTTCGTTCTACATAGAGAAACTGGTGTAGATACCCTGACACGCATGACCTACTCGTGCCATGTGCCTTGAACTGGCTGCACGCCAAAGCATATTATAGGACATTTTCAACATTTCGGGGTCAGAAAAAAGTTCACCGAAAAATCAAAAACAGAGAGAACAAGCATGAGAAAAATGCCCCGCAAAAGCCTTTTTACGGGGTGTTTTTCCTCGTTTTCATGTAAAAGCTATGCTTTTACAGTGTAATTTGATAGCTTTTACGATGTAAAATGATAGCTTTTACAGTGTAATTTGATAGCTATTTCAACCCAAAAGCTATCAAATTACACTGCCTTTTCAAATGCCTTTACTGAATACCAACAAGTTACAAGTCCCTGAGAATGCCGATAAAACCAACCGACCGTAAACTTTTTCAAAAACAGCCCTTTATTTCGACTTAACGAAGGCGATGGGATAGGACAAAAATGACATTTCGCATGCACAGACAGGCAGCATATTTTTCAAAAGTCCACGGTTCAACAATAGCAAATAATCTTGAAACGAGGTATAAGCACTTACACATTTTCATTAAATAGCCCTAAAAAATAGCATTTTTTGCACGACAGATGCTCAATACTCAATAAAATTGAGTAAATTTGCACAGTATTTCTTAAAGAGAGGCACAAGACATAGGCTCTTATATTAACAAAACAAATCTTTGCTTTTCGGTAGTAAAGTTTTAAGCAATGACTAATAAAGATCACGACAACCACCCCACAATATCCGTTGTCATGGCAACATACAACGGAGAAAAATGGATTCGCGAGCAATTAGATTCCATCATAAGCCAGACATATCCTATACACGAACTGATCATACAAGATGACTGTTCGACTGACTCTACACCAGAGATTATTAAGGAATATGAACGGCAATATGCTTTTATACACGTATATCAAAACGAGAAGAACAAAGGATACTGCGAGAATTTCATGAGTGTAACCATGAAAGCAACCGGAGATTTCATAGCGCTTGCTGACCAAGATGACGTATGGTATCCTGAGAAATTAGAGAAGCAGATAAATGCCATCGGAGAGTCGGATATGTGCTACTCGCAACATCATAGGGGATATGATCAGGTTACGATGAGATTAGTTGATTATAAATGTGCCCCCGAACGCCAAATGTTTTCTCCCATCGTAGGACATTCCATGCTTTTGCGCAAGGAATATGCGCAGGACTCCAGAAACTGGCTTAAATATTTGGCACACGACTTTGGGTTAGGTGCTCTGGCACATTTCGGAAACGGTGTGACCAAAGTAAGCGAACCGCTAAACTGGCACAGGACCCACAATGGACAGGCAAGTGCAAAAGGGCACGTGCCGTCGCAACAACAGCGAGGGATAATCAGCGCATGCAAACCATATATCTTCGGATATATCCATTACCGCAGACTGCAGAAGCAACAAAGCTTCATACGGTTTTACGAAACGATTCACGAAAGGAGCAAAGGGCGCAATGAATTATGTCATACTATAAGCAAGTTGCTTTTAAGTCCGGGTATCATTCCTCTTATCAGGCTGTGTTTCCTCTGTATGACTCATCGAGATACGATCTACCCGACAAAGACGAAAGGATTCAAAGGTGTGATGCGAGGCTTTTTCTACCCTTTCATCCACTCCTACAAATGTGACTTGTATTTAATATAACAAATGACCTAACACACAGATATGACAAAACTTGGTATATTCTTCGGCAACGATGGCATAAAAGACAAAGACTGCACTCAGATTGTCAGCAACAATCCGGGTATGAGCGGAACACCGTATATGTTCTGCTTAATATCATATCTGCTCAGTACGAGAGACAACGGCATCGACGTAACGCTGATGACAACCAGCGAAGGACATTTCGCTGATAATATAAAAACCATACGTGCCAAGAATATCAAGGAGGCATATCTTGTAAGCGAGGAACTTGGATTGGACTATCTGCTCTTCAATCATGAAGACCACTACGGAAAGGTGTACCATGACATCTTCATGCGTAACGGTAATGTCAAATTAATCGTATGGTGCCACAATTTCGTAAACAACAAGTTGCTTACGCTGTATCATAATAGTCCGAACGTATGCCGTATCATAACGGTCGGCAGGGAGCAGATGGATCTGTACAGAGACCATGCAGCGTTCCTGAAATCCGACTTTATTTACAATGCCATCAGCGTACCGTCTTTAAATGAAGAAACATTCCAACCTATACCATTCGCTGAGCGCAGGCACATTGTCACGTATATGGGTGCCGTCATACAAGGCAAGGGATTCCATCTGCTTGCAAAGGCATGGAAGGATGTGCTGAAAGAGGTTCCTGACGCTGAATTATATGTCATTGGAACGGGCAGGCTCTATGGCAATACGAAACTTGGCAGTTGGAACCTCGCAGAGAAGTATTATGAGGATTCCTTCATGAAATATCTCACCGAAGATGGCAAGTTGCTACCCAGCGTACATCTCATGGGAGTGATGGGAAACGAGAAGATGGACATCCTGCGTCAGACCAAAGTCGGAGTGCCTAATCCTTCCGGACTTACCGAGACTTTCTGCGTCAGCGGCGTAGAGATGCAGTTGGCAGGAGCCAGGATTGCAGCCTATGAGTGTGCCGGCTATCTCGATACCATATTCAATGGTACCATATTCAAAAAGAGGAGCCTGCTGGCAAAGACCATCGTAAGTGAGTTGAAACGACAAGACAACGACTATCACTCTGCTATAGAAAATATAAACGCAAGGTTCTCACAGGAAAACGTAATACAAGACTGGGAGCGTCTGTTTACAGAATGTATTCCACAAGGCACACGGCTACATCCCATATATCCGCTATGCCATGCAGACTTTAAGTTCAAGGCCTGCAAAGATGGACTGCGCAAACTTAAGACGCGATTCCCATTTCTGTATCGCGTAATGCCATCTGCCTACACCCTACAGTCTGTATGGGACAAGGTGACATATAAAATCTATAAACTCAGAAACGGATTTAAATTCTAAAGCCCCTAATACAATGCAACCAGCACTAAACGACATAAGCGTATTGTTACTGTTTCATGCCCGCCCAGACAATTTCTCTAAGGTATGGGCAGAGGTGAAGAAAGCACGTCCTGCCCGACTGTTTCTTTACCAAGACGGACCACGTATGCTCGACAAGCAAGGCGAGGAAATAAGCAACTGGCACCTGTCAAAAGACTACGATGGTATAATGGCTTGCCGTGCTCTCGTAAGCGACGAGAACATAGACTGGCAGTGCGAGGTGCACCGCAATTATCAGGAGAAGAACCTTGGTTGCGACCCCAGTGAGTATCTGTCACAACGCTGGGCATTCTCCCTGACCGACAAATGCATGGTATTCGAAGACGACGATGTTCCAAGTCAGTCATTCTTCCCATTTTGCAAGGAAATGCTCGACCGTTATGAAAACGACGAGCGAATAACAATGATAGCCGGTTTCAATACCGAAGACACCTCACATCCTGTCACTGACAACAGTTACTTCTTCACCCGTGCCTTCTCTATATGGGGATGGGCATCATGGGCGAGAGTGGTAAACAACTGGGATGGAGACTACTCTTTCGTGAAAGATGAAAAGAAATTCAAAGCCTTGGAAGAAAAGGTGAAGAAGGAAAAAATATTCACATGGATGCCAAAAGTATGCAAAGACCATGCTGCATCGGGCAAACAATACTACGAAAGCATATTCTGGGCATATATGTTCATGCACGACGGACTTGCCATCATGCCACGAGTGAACATGGTCAACAATATCGGACTGGACGGTGGAACCCACTATAATGCAGACATTGAACTATTGCCACGCTGCCAAAGGAAACTGTTTACCATGCTTCGCCATGACATGTGGCCACCATACAAACATCCTGCAGAAGTAAAGGAATCGCCAGAATACCTTGATGCATACTTCTGCAGGATGGGATTAGACCGTCCATGGCACAAGGCCATGCACAGCATGGAAGAACTGTGGCTTAACATTACACATGGCAACATAACCAATATAATATCTGCCGTCGCAAAGCGAATAACCAAAACCCTCGGCACATACAAAGCATCATGATGAAAGTATTTCACATCATAACACACATTGACCTCGGCGGGGCAGAACGCGTGGCTATCAACATTGCCAAAGGAGGTACGACGCATGGAACAGAGAGCCATGTGGTAGAGGTTATACGTGGCAATTCCATCATGACAGAGTCTCTTATCAAAGAGATGAAGGAACATGGTATAATAGTTCACCGTGCTCCCATACCTCTGTTCTTTCATTGGCACTATGTCTTAGAGAAAACCTTAGCGTGGCTGTTCCCATTTTGGTTCGTATGGTTATGGCTGAGATACAGGCCCGACGTAATACATACACATACGGAAATACCTGATCTCGGCATCTTCGCATCAACGAAGCTGTTCCCTTTTATCAAGCCGAGAATAGTCCGTACGATACACAATACCTTGTTGTGGACGGGCATGGAATGCATCGGTAAACGCGTAGAGCATTTCATGCAGAGTAATAATGCCAACGTCAGCATATCATCATCCGTGCAGAAATGCTACAAGGAGAAATACCACGCTGATACGCCTATAATATATAATGGTGTAGAGGAGCATGAACAACAGCCATACCCCGATATACGGCAAGGCAAAACAAACATCTGCTTCGCTGGCAGATTTGAAAGGCAGAAAGGCATTGACACCCTGTGTGAGGTTGTCAAGTCAATGCAAGATAATGATATGTTCGTCTTTCACATATTTGGCGAGGGAAGCCTGCAGGGTAGGGTCGATGATTTGCGCGGCATGCCAAATGTAATAGTCAATCCGCCTCTCAACGGACTTTCCGCCTATCTTTCTTCCTTCGACTATGTATTTATGCCTTCACTGCATGAGGGCCTCGCCACGCTCTCCATCGAAGCATCGCTGGCTCACACACCTGTATTAGCCAACAGGGCTCCGGGACTTACCGATACTCTTCCTGAAGAGTGGCCGTTGATGGTTGAAAATAACGACATAAGACAATGGCTGCATCTGTTCTCTGACACACTATCTACCATTGACCGCACATCTGTAGCAAATGCAGCGCAGCAATATGCACGAGAGAGGTTTACCATAAACAAGATGCAAGAAGAATATTTGAAGATATACAATGAGTGAACTGAAAGACAAGACTGCCAAGGGCCTCGTATGGGGAGGTTTCAGCAATGGCGCAATGCAGATAATCGGTGCACTGCTTGGCATTGTTATGCTTAACATACTGACGCCTGCCGACTACGGCAAGGTGGCAGTATTCCTTATATATTCAAACATTGCCACGTGCATACAAGACAGTGGTTTCACCGCTGCACTGATAAACAAGAAGGAACCCACGCACGAGGAATACAACTCTGTATTCTGGTTCAATATCCTTGTCAGCATGGCAATGTATATTGCCTTGTGGTTTGCATCGCCATTCATAGCCAACTACAACCATGAGCCTGAGCTGACATCTTTGGCGCGTTTCATTTTTATCGGTTTCGTCATAAACTCCTTTGGGACCGTACAAAGGGCTTATCTCAACGGTCATCTGCAAGTAAAGCAAATCAGCATCATCGGCGTAGTTGCCCTGATACTCTCTAACTCTATCGGCTTGCTTATAGCCTTCCTGGGCTATGCCTACTGGGGACTTGCTGCGCAGCCTGTACTGTTCGTCACTATCGTCATGGTGTGCGATTGGTTCGTGTCACCATGGCGTCCGACCTTCCATATAGACCTGCGTCCCGCTTTCAGCATGTTTGGCTTTTCCAGTAAGATATTGGTTACGGGATTGTTCAACCAACTCAACACCCACGTATTCTCCTTCCTGTTAGGTCACTATTATAACACTCGCATGACAGGTCTTTACAGCAATGCACGCAAATGGAACGACATGGCATCATACACCATAAACGGTATGATGAACAGCGTATCGCACCCTGTATTGGCACAAGTGGCAGACGATGACGCACGCTACCGCACCGTATTCCGCAAGATGCTGCGCTTTGCATCGTTCGTCAGTTTCCCCTGCATGCTCGGACTTGCCATTATAGCACGCGAGTTTATACTTATAACAGTTACTGCAAAATGGGAAAGCAGCGCACTAATGCTTTCTATGCTGTGCCTGCACGGTGCATTCATGCCAATAACCGAACTCTACGGAAGATTGGCTATAAGCCGTGGCAAGTCTGGTATAAACCTTTTCTGCACCGTTTCACTTTGTCTGTTGGTATGGATCGGCTTGTATTCCATGAAATCCTATGGCATATACTATATGATAACGTATTTCATAGTAATAAACCTCTTATGGCTGCTCGTATGGCAATATTTCGCATGGCGCATCGTAAGGCTGCCATTTGTCGATGCTGCACGCGACATACTGCCTTTCTTCGTTTTCGCATCCATAATAATGGCATTCACCTATTTCATAACACAGGGCATAACAAACATATACCTATGCCTGATAGCCAAGATAGTAATAGCTGCCACGCTGTACGTCGGTACGCTATACCTAAGCGGGGCAAAGATATTGCGCGAGAGCATCAACTACATATTAAAAAGATGATAGTTCGCCAGCGTGAGGTTGTGGTACCAGAGATATATAGTAAGCAGTGCAAGCGTTGAAAGCAACGCCATGTTAAACACCTTACTGTCTCTTGCCTTCCTTACCAGATAGGCTGTGGCTATAGGGATGACGAACGCCCAGTGAGCAGTCATTATATATACGTCCGTGAGTGCAAACCGCAGTCCTACATGTATGAACATGTCGAAGATGAACGGCATCATGCAAACCCACATAAAGCGTTCCTTACGTCCGACAAAGATTCCTGCGACAAACATAAAGACTATCAAGGCCTCAGCGAAATAGTTATACCATGATCTGTATTTTACTATGACAGGCCTTTGGCCTTCTCTGTTTGCATCGCGCAACAGATAATCCTCATGCAGTTGTATTCCCTCACCGAATATATTCTCTGTAAGCGTAGGCACGATAGGAATACTGGTGTCTGTCCACTCAAATATAGGATAGTTTGCAATTTGTTTTTTCCTACGTATAGCTTCCCTGCGCTTTGCATCCCTACGCTGCTCCATGAATTTCACGCTATCTCTCTTCATCGCCTGAGCTGTCACACGCTTCTGATATCTGTATTCCTCTAATCTCAACGTCCTCTCCTGATACGAATACATATATGCCAGCATCAATGTAGGAATGAAATACAACAGACAGCGGCACAGCATTTTCCCCCAGGCCTTACTTCTCCAGTTGCCCACCATGTCCATCAGCCATATCTTCACGCCATTGGTGGTAGATATGCCTGTACCTATAAAATACAATATCAGCACCTTCCATGACGATAACTGTCTGCCACTCTTCCATGCTTTGCCTATCAGGTATATCACTGAGAGCAATACCGTCATGGTAAGCAGCATGTGGTCTGGTGCAAACGTCGCCAACATTACGAATGCCATGGAGAAGTAGAACAGATCAAGCAATAGACTCTGCAATATGCCCAAGCCTATGATTTTCCTGAATATCTTATACAGCAACAGCCATGAGAGGGTGCTGAGAATCGTCCATAGTGTAGCAAGGATATACACGGCACAGTTTATGCCGTACAAGTCCTTAAGCCAAGTGTTAAGTTCCGTAAGCGGCCATATCATATATATCAGGATAGGATGACGCAGATGCGCAAACAAAGGCCGCCACTGTGTTATGGCTACATAAGTCACCTGATCAAAACCCGACAGTGTGAAGTTTTTGTGGAAGGCCGTCCAAGGCCCAACATGTATGTCCGTCCACGCTGGTGGTGCAGATAATACCATCATGGTGTTTAGTCCGCCAAATATCAGTAAGCCAAGCAGGAGGACCGTGAGTGTTTCCGAGTGTTTTTCCAAAAAAGTCTTATTTCTCATAATACGTAAAGATATTCTATAATCAATGTTACGTTCCATATACCTATATACATAGCCACTACCGCGAGTGCTACCATCATGCGCCTACGCCATCTGTCAGGCAATGCCTTCAGCAGATATGCAATGGCTATTGGCAATACGTACAGATAGTGGGCTGACATTATAGACACTTCGTTGATACCGAAGCCCAATCCCATGTGCAGCAGCATGTCCATTAGGAAGAATGACATTGCAGTCCATAGGAACAGTTGTCGTCTTCCGTACCATACGCCCAACAGGAACAGCGCTACCAACATGCCTTCTACGATATAGTTACCCCAGTTGTGGTAACGAACAATCACAGGCCTGTTTACCAATACGTCGCCAAGCAGATGGTCCTCATGTAGCATTATGCCTTCACCAAAGAGGTTCTCTACGGCAACATCCCAGCGCGATGTGGTCTTGTCGGTCCACCTCATGAACTCGCCCTGCACTATCGGCTCGCCTGTATGTCTGTACGCAGCACTCTTCCTATAGCGCATCTCCTTGCGAGCCTTGATTCTTGCCATGGCACTGTCAACGGCAATCTGCACTTGTACGCTGTCTTTGGTCTTTATCGTGTCAAGCACCGACGCACGTATCTTTTCCTCCTGCCGTTTCTGTCTCTCTGCTTTCTTTTCATTGCGTGCCATCTCCTTGGGCCATACGAACTGCTTGTAGCTCCAGCGCGCACTGCCCCATATCAATGCCGACGGCAATATGACGGCAAACAGCAGGAAACGCCATTCGAAGAACCTTTTACGTCTGGTAACCATAGCTGCAAGGAATATCTTCAAGCCATTGTTCAGCGACACGCCTGCCGTCAGCATGAACATCGCTATTGTCTGCCACATATTCAACGCACTGCCATTCCTTAGCTTTCCGCCACACAGGCAGAGCGTCATGGTAAGGCAGAACATCGACATTATGAAGTGGTCGGGCACCATTGAGGCAAGCATTATATATGCAAACGAGAATGTCAGCAACGATAGCACGTGTGCCTCCATACGCCTTACCCCCACGATGTCTGCATATATACGATTAAGGAATATATATGAATAGAAGGCGCAGAACGTCAACAGGCAAGCAGCGATGACGATTGCCATATTTATCCCCGTCAGTGAGGTAAGCAGTTCATTGAACTTACCAAACGGCCACATAAAATACGCCAGCAATGGATGCCTATATACGTTATAGCCCACCTGCCACTTAGTAAGGACGGAGTAGGTGATTGGGTCGAAACCTGCTACATGCCATCCTTTGATGAACTTGCCCCATGTGTCGCCGTCAACCACGGTCAGTTTCTCCCAGTATCTTACTACATTAAGTACATTGAGCATTACGAAGCATGACAATGCAACCAATGCCGGGCATCTTTCCTCCTTGCGTATCCTGAATATATCAACTATTCTTCCCAGCATATATCTCAATGTATTTTCCTGCCACGACGTCTTCGCTGTACTCTCTCATCACCTTCTCACGTGCATTCTTGCCCAACCTCTCACTGTTGTCAAGCACATAGCGTATGCCCTCGGCAAGGTCTGCAGCGTCTTTGTATCTTGCTACATAGCCATTCTCCTTATGTTCAATCATCTCTGGTATGCCGCCAACGTTGAATCCTACGCATGGCGTGCCACATGCCATGGCCTCCATTATGGTGTTAGGCAGATTGTCTTGCAGCGACGGTGTAACGAATACATCCACGCTGGCATACAGCGCCGCCATCTCTGCCTTGTCGTGTATATAGGGAATGTCCCTGCCGAGTGCTACTACTTCTATATCATCCAGCAGTTCCCTTGCTGCATCAAGGTATTTTATACCCTTTCGTTCATCGTTCACATTCTGTGCTACGAACAGCACGCAGCGTCTTTGCTTATGCCCGACAGGCTTAAACACTTCCGTGTCAATAGGGTTGGGTATTGTCACAATCTCCTGTCCTTCTGCCAAAGGCTTCGCTTCCGACACGTTCTTCAACCACTTGCTACACGTTACGAAGGTTATATTGCCTGAACTATATATTTTTCTCTTCTTCTCCGACACATGTCGTGCTATCCACTTGTCTTTCTCTGCCTTGCTTAGTCCGTCGGTATAGTGCCATATACTGTCAAGAGGCCATTCATCGTGCATGGTCCACACTATGCGCTTGCCACTCTTCACGATCTTACCTATCGTATCAAGCGAAAGGAATCCTTGGTTCACCCAATGCAGGTGCACCACGTCTGCCTCCTTATACTCTTTTGTATCTGTTATGTCCTGACCACAGCAGGCTATGTCCGTAGTCCACAAGTTGGTTTTACTGAAACCATCAAGGCACCATATAGCCATACGTTCCCACACACAGCTCCATGACTGCTTACGCAGCCTCTCTGGTCCCCACGATATATTTCTGCGACAAAGCATCGTGGCTTCCACGCCGTTCTTGCGCAGGGCTTGGAGTAGGCGCGAGGCAGCTATGGCCGCGCCTCCTGTTTGCGAATATGTGCTAAGTATCAGTACCTTCATCGAGGAAATAAATATCTATGAGTTATGAGGACCACCCCGTCCCTTCCTGTGAGAGAGGGTAATTCTGCATTATGAATTATGCATTAGAATTATGCATTATGAACTATGCTTTAGAATTATGCCCGCCCACGATATGCCTGAGCCCAGCAAAACTCCGAGGCTGTTGCACAAGGCATCAAACACGTCCCCGCTACGGCAGGTGGTGAGGTATGCCTGGGCAAACTCTATACAGCAACCCATTATGATAGGACACAAAACACCAAACACCAGCACACGACTCCATTGCATGTTGTCTTTATGCTGACGACGATATTCCATCCATATAGTAATTGTCAACACTCCGTACATCACGAAGTGCGTCCACTTATCTATAAATCTCACGTCATACATGGGCACTTCGGGTATGGGAATCAAACAAACAACCCATATAAGCACCGCTAAAGCACATGAAAATGGGTATCTAATGAGTATTTTTTTCATTTTATAGTGCAAAGTTAAACTTTTTTTCGTAATTTTGCAAGCAAATATGCCAAAATTTGAATAATGACAAAAACACCTTGACAAATGGTTTCTAAAAACAATTTTGCATCTAAGCTGGGACTGATACTTGCAACGGCAGGTTCGGCAGTAGGACTGGGCAATATATGGCGTTTCCCTACCACCACTGGTGAGAATGGCGGCGCTGCCTTTATCTTTGTATATATAATCTTTACATTGCTGTTGGGACTGCCTGGCATGATGAGCGAATTCATAGTGGGACGCAACGGTTCGTGTAACGCGCTACGATCATATGCCAAGGCTGGCGGTAAGAAGGTATGGGGTAGTATCGGTGTCATCGGATTCATCTGCGCATGCCTCATACTGGGCTTCTACAGCGTCGTGGCAGGATGGTGCGTATATTACTTGATACAGGCAGTGGCAGACAATGTGCTCGGCGACATGACCTTGATAAAGCAGAACTTCGGCAGTCTTGTAAGCAGTACGTGGATACCTTCCACCATGTCAGTGCTGTTCATCATACTTACCCACTCCATAATAGTGCAGGGGGTGCAGAGTGGCATTGAGAAGGCTTCGAAGCTAATGATGCCACTGCTCTTCATACTGTTGGTGATTATCATCGGAGCGTCATGCTCACTGCCCGGTGCATGGAACGGTATTGAATTCTTGTTCAAACCAGACTTTACGAAGATTACCAGCAAGGTGATGTTTGAGGCTCTGGGCCAGGCTTTCTTCTCTATCAGCCTCGGCACTGCATGCCTGTGTACATACGCGGCTTACTTCAACAGCGACACCAACCTGCTGCGCTCGTCTGCACAGATTGCAGGCATAGACTGCGGCGTCGCCGTCATGGCAGGACTTATGATCTTCCCTGCAGCCTTCTCCGTCGGTGTGGAGCCAGACGCTGGTCCTAACCTTATATTCCTGACACTGCCAAACGTATTTACACAGGCTTTCCCACATCCAGTGGCTTACGTTGTGTCGATACTGTTCTTTGCTCTGCTCACCCTCGCAGCACTGACGTCCACCATCTCCATGCACGAGATTGGCACCTCTCTGCTGTCTGAAGAACTTGACCTGTCTCGTTCGCTCGCCGCTTGCTTCGTCACAATAATATGCAATATCATCGGCATACTGAGCGCACTCAGCATGGGCCCCATGCCTATGGGATTCTTCGGCAAAGATCTTTTCAGCAACTTCGACTCGCTGACGTCAAACATACTGTTACCTTTCGGTGCCTTCATGACCACCATTCTCGTGGGCTGGGTGATGCCTAAGCAGACGGTGATTGACCAACTCACCAACAAGGGTACGATAGCATGGCGTAACGTAAGCCTGAAGTTTTTCTTCCTGCTCGTACGCTTCGTTTGCCCAATAGGCATAGCACTGATATTCCTTAACCAAATGGGCGTACTATAGCTACAGACTCACCCGGTCACATGCAATGAAGGAGGTGGGCGAACATCAAGAACTTATACACAAGAATAATGACTACTATAAACGATTGCAAAATCATTCAACTTCCTAAGGAGGAAGATCCACGCGGCAGCCTTACATACATATATGAGAGCAACACGGTGCCTTTCCCTATCAAACGTGTGTTTTACATATACGACGTGCCTGCGGGAAAGGACCGCGGCGCACATGCTCACAAGGAGTGCTGGCAGTTTATCATTGCCGCATCGGGAGCCCTGGAGGTTTACCTGAACGACGGAGTGAACGAGAAAGCCGTACTGCTGAATCGTCCTTTCCAGGGATTGCTCGTACCTCCTGGTATATGGGCACAAGAACGCGAGTTCACCTCCGGTGCATTGTGTCTCGTACTTGCAAGCCACGAATACTCCGAAGGTGACTACATACACAGCTTCAACGAATACAAGGAGTGGAAGCTGCAGTAAAGCAAAGATATAGGTGAATTATTACTGTTTCGTCTTGATATAAACGCCGTCAAAGGCTACTCCCATGCCGAAACATCCTAATGTCTCATAACTGCTGGTGGTATCTAACACCACGAACTTCTTGAAGAAGTGGGCACTGAAGCCATATCCGCATTCGTTTACGTTCTCGTAGTTGAAAAAGTCATAGGTATATGCACCCAGTTCTGCCGGCCGATTGGGTGCACTCTTGCCAGATGCAATATTGCCTGGGCTGTTGCACACCTCAAAGTGCAGTTTATGCTTACCGGCACCACGAAACTTGACGTAACCTCCCATCATACATCCCATATTGGCATTATACAAGGAATAGGAGTATTCGCGTCCTATGTTCTGCGGATCTTCATAGTCAAGGAATTCCGTCACAGGTACGTTCTCTCCATTACTCTCAAAGTTTTTCATTTCAAGGCTCTTATCCGTTTTCGGATTAGTCCATGTACCATCCACTATACGGCAGGTTCCGTCTTCCTCATCTATCTTAAACGACATCATACCCGTAATGGTACCGTCGCTCTGGTATTCATTCATCACATACCAGCCAGAATCCTGCAGTTTGCCCACGACAAGTATCGGCGCCGGATGCTTTGCCTTAAGGTAATAAATCTCGCCCACCGCTATGTCGAAACCATTGACGGCGAACTTCAGTGTTACGGGAATCTTGTCTCCAAGCGTGCCGTCAAAACTATACTCTCCCTGTACGTCTGCATGGGCAGCCACTGCGAATATCAGCGCAGCGAAAAATGTAATTATCTTTTTCATCTATTCAAAGTTTAGGCAGTTCTACCTTTCGTATTATCTTCTGCAAATGTAGTAATAAATTTATATTTGTGCAAGTTTATCGCAAAAAAAGACATGTTTTTCGTATTTAACTCGCGATTCCTGCCCGTCAAAATCACGGAAACAATTTTTGCTCCGAAAAACGGCAAAATTTCGCATTTTTTCTATAGCTCTGTAATACAGGGCTATACACAATAAAGCCATTCTGAAGAGAATGGCTTTTATTGTAATTTGATAGCTTTTACGTTGTAATTTGATAGCTTTTACCTCGTAAAGTGATATCTTTTACATTACAAAAGCATTGCTTTTGCGGCAAATAATGCATAAATATTACCGAAAGAGCTGCTAATTTCGGAATGATTCGCCACTTTTGAACTGCATAGTATGAACGTCAAAGCGATTTTTCTCTCTATTTTGCGTTTTCCACCATGGTTCCATTTGTACGCAAATTAATGTAGGTTTAGCCGTCGCCAGTCTATCTCATTTTTTTATAGCATGCGCGGAAAGCGAATGGCTTTCACATTTGCGGTTCAACAAGGGCGCTGGTTATTTCCAATCATCGTCAGTCACCAAAGTGGCACCGGCATACTTGCCTACCTCCTCTGGTACGAGGTCAACGTTCATCTCCGTATATACGTAAGGCACCGTCACGCTGCCCATGCTCATAGGCTCAGGCACCTTGGCAGAGATGGCACGGTTGGTAGGTGTCCACACATAGCCAATGGCGTCATTTTCTGAGAATACATGTGTTATGCCGCTTGCAAAGCTGTTGCCCTCGATGAGGAACTCCGAGTTTTTTCTCGGATTGATGGCTGCAATATTGCCTGTGCAGGTGTAGTAGTTGTTAAGCATGTGGATCTTTCCTACACGTGCCATCGGCATGCGCTGCCTGCATCCCTCGCCCCAGTGGTTGAAGGCAAAGGTTACGTTGAGGTAGCCCTTAGGCTCCTTGTCGCTGTAGCCCACGAGGTTGGTGTTCTGGTGCATGTATGAGTTAGCATTATATTTGAACGTACACCAGCTGACGGTCACGAAGTCAGAGCTGTTGGTGATGTCGAAGTTGCCGTCCTCACCGTCATAGAACTCGCAGTGGTCCACCCACACGTTCTTACAGCCGTGGATGCTCAGCAGGTCAGAGCCGCCGACGTCAATCGAACCAGGACCATAGAAACGTATGTTCCTTATCACTATGTCAGAACATCTGTTCATTGACAGCACTCCGGCAGTGCGGTAGGTCTCTTCCGTGTCGCCCGTCATGTTGATAATCGTCTGGCGCGTATTATATTCTACCTCTTCCTTGACCATTGTTCCGTTGGTAAGCTTGCCGCCAGAGCCACCCGATGTCTTCATGTGCGGCACGCCAGCCTTGTCGAGTGCACTGCGTATCTCGTCGCTCACCCTCCACTGGGTGCGCACTGTGGCACCGTTGATGCCTATCAGCGTGCGGTTGGTCAGTTTGCTTACACTTATCTTGCTGCTCACGATAAAGTCGCCTGCCGAACCGTCGAGCACCACAACGCTGTATTTCTTCAGCGCATTGCCGATGGCTTTCTTCATGTCGCCGCCGTTCGACTTCAGTGTTATCACGCTCTTTACCGTACTTGGTATGGGGTATGCCAGCGTTCCGCCGCCTGTCACTTCGTATGCGCATGCACTGCTGCTGTCAGTACGCGACGTACGAGTACAGAAACCAAAAGGTTTACCTGCATCATAGTTTGACTTGGCATCTGCCTCTGCGGGTATGAGCATCGCCTGCATGCACAGCATGGCAAGCAGATGCCTGGTGGGATTAATGATTTTCATTTTGTGTCTTTATAGATTTTGTAATTTATATGGTTATGGTGCAAAGTTACTATTTTTCCTCGAATACTCAATATTTCTATAAGATTATTTTGCAGGAAACAGAAAAATTAGTTACTTTTGCATGACAAACAACAGTTTGATTCAACATATTTTAAACATATATGACAACAAAACATCTACTTACGATTGCAATTCTCTTTATCAGTTCACTGTACGCCAGCGCACAAGACTTAAACAACTCTTCCACGACAAAAGACACACTGTGGATAGACAACGGCAACCGCCATATCTTCGGCATAGTCAGCAAGCCGCACTATCAGGGCAAGAAACAACCCGTGGCAATCATATCACACGGCTTTAACGGTACGCACGACTTCGGGCAGTCTTATTTCAAACCGCTGAACGAGATGGGTTACCAGGTGTACGTGTTCGACTTTCCATGCGGCTCTACCAGAAGTCTCAGTGACAACAATACCATGAACATGTCGGTGCTCGACGAGGTCAACGACCTGAAGGCCATCACCGAATACTTCCGCAGCCAGCCAGACGTTGACGCCGACGGCATCATATTGATAGGCGAGAGCCAGGGCGGACTGGTATCGGCACTGACCTCTGCCGAGATGGCGAAGAAGGTAAAGGCCGCGGTGCTGATATACCCTGCACTGTGCATTCCCGACAACTGGAATGAGCGTTACCCTACAGAGGCTGACATCCCCGACACTACGATGATGTGGAAGGTGCCACTGGGCCGCCGCTACTTCCTTGAGGCAAGGAAGATTGACGTCTTCGGAACGATAAAGAAATACAAGAGACCGGTGCTTATAGTGCAGGGCGACAAAGACCCTGTAGTGTCAATGGACGATTCGCGCCGTGCCGTCAAGACCTATAAGAATGCCCGTCTGCACGTCATCCCCGGTGCAGGTCATGGCTTCAAGCCTGCCGAGCGCGAAGAGGCTGTGGAGCAGATAAAGAAGTTCCTAAAAGAGATTGAGGAATAATGAGGGGGCATCTAAAGTCAAATTCATAATTTCGGAACTTTCAATCTGTAGGTTCGGTACGCGAAAAGCAAAGAAAAAGCCATTTCATAACTCGGAAATGAGTTGTGAAATGGCTTTTGCTGTTGTGAAGTATTAGTCTGTAAGGTTTTCAAGATAGCATTTGACGTTTGACACACCCTCATTATAAGTCTGTATTCCTCTATAGGTGGGTTCTAAAAATTCCCACGAGTTAAATTAGTCACTTATATGAATATCATTATGTCATCTTTTTGTTTTCTTTCGGTGCAAACTGTTA
>DGHL01000017.1 GCA_002392645.1 Prevotellaceae bacterium UBA3849 | reverse complement strand
ATGTTTAGCGGACAGTAATAATTTCTAAAAGATCAGAACAATTCTTTTAATACGAGAAGGAGGAAGAAACATACCGTTTCTTCCTCCTTCTCGTATTATGTTATATCTACCTGTCAGCCTCTTCGCTCTTAATGAGTTCTATGTTCACCTGTTCTATCACGTTGAGCTTTATGGCATCGTTGTTATTCCCTGGCTTATACCAGAACTGGTTGCCAAACCACTCCTGCAGATCCTTTGACTTAAAGCGATAGCCATGGCGTGCCAATATCTCGTTACGCATCAGTCTTAGTTCTGTTTTGTCAGGTATCTTTGAAAGATAGTGA
This sequence comes from Prevotellaceae bacterium UBA3849, assembly GCA_002392645.1. GTDB lineage: Bacteria > Bacteroidota > Bacteroidia > Bacteroidales > Bacteroidaceae > Prevotella. The sequence continues at coordinate 27,420 of DGHL01000017.1, read as the reverse complement.
CGGTTGAGCAACGTGTTAGATGTTATCTCGCTGGGCAGTTCTCTCTCGATGTCCTTCTCCTGTGCGAGACAATTCTCAAGGTTATCAGGCGTAAGCACGAGCAGCCACATAGCATCCTTGTTAGGCTTGCGCACGGCAAGGAAGTTCATGCCGTCTTTGCGTACATACTGTACTCTCCAACCAAACTGAGCACCGCGGAATGGTGGCTCGTCAGCCTGGCTACTTGGTTGCAGCGTGTATTCACCCTGTTTGCCGTCAACCTTCTCGAGTGTCATCTGTAAGCCGTTGCTCCCCTCAAGCGATACATACTTGCCCATACGTATCTCCTGTACCTTAAACAGAGTGGCACCATCAAAGAACTTGTCACCCATCTTTATTGTCTGTGCCTGTATGGTGCAGGCAAAAAACAGACACATCGTAAACAATGTCGTAGTAAGTCTTTTCATAGTCATATAATTGTTTATTTGATGTTTTTGATAAACTCCCATGCGCTCTCACATTTCTTCACCTTTATCGGCGACATGTGCGTCACTACGTATTCAGACAATCCCTGACGCGGAGCACCCTTATGCCAGTCGTAGGTATATCCCAACTGTGTCCAAGGCAGCGGACTGTCATCCTCGTATGCAGATTTCACACTGTAGCGGTACCATTCCCTGAAGTTCGTCTCGCCTACCTTGTAGTTCTCATCCGCAAAGGCAGGAAACTCCAGACCGGCGCTCGTGGTGGTAATGTCCGGATTGTGTGCAGGACGGAATATGTATGACGCGTCAGCATAGAACGACACCATTATGTCGTATGTGCAAGAAGGGTCCAAGCCATATAGCTGAATCATTCTCATGTGGGCAGCTATGCTGTCAAGTCCTTCAAACTCCGCTTTCTTGTCGCTCCATTCTCCTGGCAGCGTCACCCACGTACCAAATTCCCTGTTTATGCGGTAAGTACCTTCTCCGCTAAAGAAACGCTTCATACGGCTTGAGTCAACAAGTGTAACCAGCAACACCATGTCGCGACCTTCCTCGTTAATCCACTCCTCACCAGGATAATCCTTACGTATAGGCATCAGGGTGTTCGATACCTTTGACTCGTCCAATACTCGAGAGTCGCTCACGGCAGCCATTAAGTCGGCGCGTAGTGCAGCCTCGTCCTCATACCATGCCTTGTTGCTACCGTTACATGCGGTAGCATTCTTGTTACACTGTGCAAAGCCGCTGCACAGGAAGAGAGCGAGCAAAGTCACAGCCATTGAAATTCTTCTAATCATGATTTTCTATGTTGGTAAGTAAAATTTAAGTTTGTTATTTTATTGTTTACGTTGTAAGTTGCTACAAAGTTACGAATTTTATTTTGAACGAGCAATAAAAATTGCTATATAATTACGTTAAATGTAAAATAGAAGAGTGTAAACTTACGTAAAAATATTAATAGATATAGTTTCGTTTGCTATTGCCTGTCCCCGTTTTGTGTAGATATTCCACCATAAAGGTACACAAGGAACTATTCAAGGAATGCATCTCCGGCATTGTCGCATGTACAGGCAATCTCCTGAAAATATATACCCTGCATAGTAGTGAATACCATGCAGGGCTTTTTTATTTTGTGTCTGATTACCTTGATAGACAGATGTGTCAGAATTTGAATTTAGAACCAGCCATGAGCCAGAAGCCAGGCTGCTCTACGTTGCCTAAGTCGTAATAGCGGTATGAGGTCAGGTTGTTCATGCTGAGTGAGAGCTCATAGCGCTTGGCTGTCCATAGCAGTTTGAGGTCTAGCAGTCCGTAAGGATGATAAGGATGCGCCTCGCCAGTTGACTTGTGGTTGTTGTAGAGTATGTATGACCCCATGCGTTGTTGCCAGCGGAAACTCCATGAAGCGGTGAGATTCGACACAATCTTATGGTCGATGCCAGCCACGAACTTATGGCGTAGATACTCCATTGCGTAGTTTGATTTGTATATCTCCACGTTATCCTTCCTGCTCTGGTCGATGTAGGCATAGCCTACGTGTATGCGTGAGATGTAAGCATTGTGCCACACCTCGCGTGGCAACAGGTCAGCATTAACCTGGAATCCGCGATTGTCGAGACTGAAGTTTGCAGAGTGATAGATGTCATCTGCAGAATACATCACCCAGTCGATCATGTCGGTGCCCCAATCGTAGAAGAAGGATGCGTTGGCAGCCAGCAGTGAGTGCTGATAGTGTATGCCCAGTCGCAGAGACTGCGTCTTCTCAGGGTTCAGTCCTACGTTACCCTCCTGTGTTGGCGACTTGTAGAATAAATCGGTGAATGTAGGCATACGGAATGCCATGTTCCATGACGCCGTCATCTTCCAACTGCCAGAAGGACGATAGCATACGTCTATGCCAGGGTACAGGCGGTAGCTGTTGTTGTAGCCTGTATTCTTGTTTGCTACCACGCCGAATGAAGCCGTAAAGTTCTTCAGCAATATGTTGTGCTCAAGGAAGAAACTGGCATCAGTGCGCTCACATCTTTTCTTGTAGAAAATGCCGTCGTGACGTCCTACCTCTATATAGTCAGCCTCGTCGAGAGGAGTGCCGAGGTTGGTGGAGTAGATACGCTCTTTCCTTATCTCCATGCCCACGGAGGTGCGTCCCAGTTTCCATTCAGTGTATATGTTGGCAGAGGTGCCCAGCACATCCGTACGGTGGAAGTTCTCGCCAATGGAAGAACCGTAGATAAGTTGGAAATGGTCAAAGTTGCGATTCCAGTATGGTGTGACCTGCAGGTGAAAAGCACCTAAGCGTATGTCGCCCTTGATTGAAGCGAACAGACGGGCATTGCTCTCATACTGGTTAGGGTAGGCAGCAGAGTAGAACGTGTTGGCGCCATAGCGCTTTGTGCTTACTCCGAACTGCCATGACAGTGATGAAAGACGTATGTTGTTTTGTGAAAGAGGTGCGTAGCGTCCTTGGTAGAAGCCTTGCGACTTGCGGAAGTAGCTGTTCTCCGTTCCACCGTCGCTTTGGTCGTATCCCACAGACAACGTGTTAGTGAGGTTGCCAGTGGCAAGTCTGCCGCGTGCGCTGCCACCGAAGGTCCCGAAGCTGCCACCTTTTATGGCTACGGAGCCGTTATACTTCCCGTCTTGCGTGCCCGTTTCCGTGGTAGTCACGATGTTGATGGCACCATTGAAAGCCTGTGCGCCGTACACACGTGATGCAGCGCCCTCAATCACCTCAATGCGTTCAATGTCGTCAAGTGAAACGGGGAAGTCGGCACTTAGGTGTCCTGTCTGAGGATTGCTGATGTTTACACCGTTAAGAAGAATAGCAATCTGGTCGAATGTGCCGCCTCCGATGGAGATGTCCGTCTGAATACCAAAGCCACCGCGCTGACGGACATCCACGCCAGTGGCTAACTTCAATACATCGTTGATGGTCTCTGCCGCCGCACGATGTATGTCGTCACGAGTAATGACAGAGACAATCTTCGCAGCCTCGCCTTGCGTAAGCGGGGTTCGCGTTCCTGTAACCACGACCTCGTCGAGGTTCAGTTCACTGCGCTGCGTAGTTTCTCCGGCAAGCTCTGTCTCCACACTGATGCCGTCAGCCTTGGCATGTGATAGTGTGGCGATGCTGAGTGTGCCGATAAGCACCTCGCGTCCAAGCACGGAGAACAGACCGTAGCCCTTCCTCGTGAAACGCTTGAAGCGCAGGCTCTCGCGCAGTTTCATGTTTGTCTTTTTCATTGTTTGTAAATAGTGTTTTTTGTTTTGATTGTTATGATAGGCAATCAGACAGCCATTGCCGTTTAGCAAATGGCTGTGCAAAGGTATAGAAAAAAAACGATGTGACAAAATAAAAGGCAGGAAAAATTATTCCTGCCTGAATGTATGAATGTATGAAATGTCCTATTCAGTACCTCATGTTAAGTCAATATACTGCGCGGTATTTCAGAATTTCTTGCAACCGGTGGCGTACAGCGCATTTATGAGCGACTTGTAACTTGCTGATAATCAGTAATCGCTTTTTTCTCCCTTCGTAATATGATAGCTTTTACAAGGTAAAAGCTATCATATTACCTTGTAAAAGCTATCGTTTTAGATTGTAAAAGCAGCCTAATTACGACCTAAAAGCTATCATATTGCGAAGAAAAAGCCCAAAAAACTATTCGTCAGCGTGCTTTTTGGCTGCATAAAGCCATTTCTGTCTCTCTGGATTGAATATTTTCGTGAGGATTTTTAAGAACCTCAGAAATCAAAAATGTCCTATGTCTTTGCGTCAGATGTTTTTCGCAAACTCATGTGAGATATAGTTGTCGAGCGTCTGGCATACATGTGACGAGAACTGTTGACCACGCTTGATGAGATTGGCGAAGTAGTCGAGTGACAATGAGCGCAGTTCCTCCGGGCTCTTGATACCGTTGCCGTATATGGCGTGGCATATACCTGCATTGAAATTGTCACCGGCACCTATGGTGCTAACGGTTTCTATCTTCTGAGCAGGGAATTCTCCGCTATAGGCAGGTGTAAACAGCCTTACGGGCTTGTCGGCATCCGTATATATGAATACGTCGCATGATGGCTTGATATATTTCTCGTATGTCTGTGCAGCGTCGTCGCATTCAAACAGTATGGAGAAATCCTCGCTTGAACCACGTACGATGGTAGAGAGGCTCATGTTCTCGATTATGCTTGGCAGTACCGCCGGGATATCCTTCTTGTGCGATTTCCTGAAGTTTATGTCGTAGTATATTATAGCTCCTTTGTCGTGCGCCCTCTGCAGGAAATGCCTTACCACGCTGCGCACCTTAGGATTGATGGCAAAGTATGAGCCGAACAATACGATGTCGCCTTGCTCCACATCGGGGAAATATTCTGGCATGTTCAGCGCATTGTGCATCTTGTAGAACTGGTATTCCGCATCGTTGCGACTGTTTAGGAATGCAAGGGATATGTGCGACTGTGTGCCTTCATGACGATATACGTAGTCGGTGCACACGTTGTTTTCCTTCAGGAATGCGGTTACGAGGTCGCCAACGTGATCGTCGCCGACTTCGGTAAGCATGAGGCATGGCACGCCTGTGCGCCCTATGGATATCATAGCGTTGAAGGCAGAGCCTCCGGGTACGGCCTTCAGAGGTTGGTCATTGCGGAATATTATGTCGAAAACGGTTTCGCCTAATCCTATAATCTTACTCATTTCAGTAATGGTTGTCGTTAGCTATGTGTATATGTGTATAGAAGGTACTGGTTATGGTGTCTTTCAGAAGACAAGTATCCCTTTTGCCAGTTGTACTCCATTAGATTTTCATCGTAACAGAACTATCGTTTACATGGATCTTCTATAGAGTGGGTAGCATGAAAAAATAAACCAATAGCTTTATTGTCGTTTTATTGGCAGCCCTTTGTGTCAGATATAAAAAAACCTCCCGGAGAAAATCTCCGGGAGGCCGTTATGATTCTCTTAAGAAATTACTTCTTAAAATTGTCAAGGATTACTTGCTGAGGTCCTTGAAGAGAGCGATACGCTTGAACTCTGGCTCGATGTCGTCAGCGCCCTCGCCAACCATTACACCCTTACCAACGGTAGTGATGCGGTCAGCAGAGATCTTGTACTTGTTAACGAGCATAGTCTTAACAGCGTTAGCACGAGCCTCAGAGAGAGCCTGGTTCTTAGCTGCGTCACCTTCTGGAGAAGCGTAGCCAGAAATCTCGAGCTTAGCGTCCTTGTTCTTCTTCATGTACTTAGCGATGAGGTCAACAGTCTGCTGCTGGTTCTTGTCAATAACAGACTTACCAACCTGATATACTACTGGTGGCATGTAAGCCTCAGTCTTAGTCTCCTTCTTAACTACAGCTGGCTTAGCCTCGCAGTCAGCAAGAGCCTTCTTCAGCTGAGCGATCTGAGCGTCCTTAGAAGCTGCAGCAGCCTTAGCAGCGTCAGCCTCAGCGCGAGCTGCGTTGATCTTAGCGTTCAGAGCGTCGATCTCAGCCTGGTCACGGAGCTGCTCAACAGCGAAGTTGTGAGTACCGTTAGAAGTCTTGAACTTGTAGTTAACACCAGCCTTCAGACCAACGAGAGACTTGTTAATGTTGTACTGCTGGATGTCCTGTTCATTGTGTGAAGTCAGGTACCAGTTCATTGTTGGCTCGAGGTAAACCTGCCACTGCTTGTCAGAACCGAAGTTGTAAGCGAAGTCAGCACCTACCTTGCTAACGATAGAAGAGCTGTTGCCACCGCGACCGAATGCCCACTGATGACCGAGACCACCGATAGCGATGATTTCAAATGCACGTGGCTGACCTTTGTAACCTGCGAAGAGGTTCATAAGGTTAGCAGTTGCCAAACCGTAAGCGTCAACAGTCTGGATGAATGTCTTAGAGTTGTAAGAACGGTTTGTGCTGAATGTAGCAGTACCTTCAACAGCAACACCGAGAACAGTTGTGAAGTTCTTACCTACGCGGATACCGAACTCTGGAACGAAAGAAGAGAAAGCCTTCTTGCCAGGGAGGAGGTTGTCCTTAACAGCTGTCATAGCGCCAGCGTTAACACCAACGTAGATGTTGTCCTGAGCCTTAGAAGCCGTAATAACGGTGCGTGGCTCTGCGTTTGCAGTTGCTACCATAGCAGCAGCTGCGATAAACATTGCAATCTTTTTCATTGTTTAATTAAATAATAAAAATGTTGTTTTGTGAATTGTCTTATCTTTGCTAATTTTTATTCAGCTTAGTTGTGCCAATTTGTCTTGAATATGGGCTTTCACGCATGTACGCACTATTGGCCTATTTTCGAATGCAAAATTACAGCAAAGCTTTGAATTGGCAAAACTTTTCTTGAATATAAAGTATTTTGCTAATATTTTCTTGATAAAAGTCAATTATACGTGTTAACGCTATTGTGGATTGCTGTTTTTTTATTACCTTTGCACACGGTTTGGATGCGCGTAATATGCTGAAATTACACATTATTATATATTATATAGTCGTGAACACATTAAAGAAATTTATTCCAGATGTCCTTATGATTCTGCTCTTTGCGGCGGTATCATTTGCTTATTTCTATCCCGCTGACATAGAGGGACGCATACTTTATCGCCATGATTCCTCTGCAGGAAGGGGAATGGGCGAGGAGGCTAACGAGTACAGGGCTCGTACAGGTGAGATTACACGTTGGACCAACTCAGTGTTCGGCGGTATGCCTACATATCAGAGTGCACCGTCGTATGAGTCGGCGCACAGCCTGAAGTATTTCATGGATGCATATCATCTGTGGCTCCCTGAAAACGTATGGTATGTATTCGTATATCTTCTCGGATTCTACATACTGCTGCGCGCCTTCGACTTCCGTTGGTACCTTGCGGCATTGGGATCTATTGTATGGGCATTCAGCAGCTATTTCTTTATAATCATAGCGGCAGGACATATCTGGAAGGTGATAGCATTGGCATATCTGCCTCCTATGATAGCCGGCATATTCCTGGCTTATCGTGGCAAGTATCTTGCCGGACTTGCCGTGACAGGCATCTTCACTGCGTTTGAGGTCAACGCAAACCATGTGCAGATGACCTATTACTATCTCTTCATAATCTTCTTCCTTGTGCTCGGATACTTCATAGACGCACTGCGCAAGAAGCAGATGATGCACTTTGTAAAGGCAAGTGCCGTGTGCATTGTTGCAGGTGTGCTTGGCGTGTTGGTGAATATCTCGAACCTCTATCATACATGGGAGTATCAGAAAGAGTCGATGCGTGGTAAGAGCGAACTGGTGAAGAAGGATACCGCGAATCAGACGTCAAGCGGTCTGGAGCGCGATTATATAACTCAGTGGAGCTACGGAATAGACGAGACATGGACACTGCTGGTGCCAAACACCAAGGGTGGTTCTTCAATGACACCAGTAAGCCAGTGTGCGGCAGCCCGGGAGAAGGCTGATCCTATGTATATGCAGGTGTATCAGCAGATGGGGCAGTACTGGGGAGAGCAGCCAGGTACGTCAGGACCGGTTTATGTGGGTGCGTTCGTGTTGATGCTCTTCATCCTCGGACTGTTTATCGTCAAGGGGCCAGTGAAGTGGGCATTGCTCGGTGCTACCATACTGAGCGTCATGTTGTCATGGGGACATAACATGATGTGGTTTACCGACCTCTTCATAGACTATTGTCCGATGTATGCGAAATTCCGAACTGTGGCGTCGATACTCGTTATAGCTGAGTTTACGATACCTCTGCTCGGCATGCTCGCGCTGAAGAAGGTGATAGACGAGCCTGACTGCGTGAGGACTACGATAAAAGGCAAAAAGGTAAACTGGCTGTTGGTAAGCTTCGTGCTGACAGGTGGTGTGGCGGCAGCATTCGCCATCGCACCTACATTGTTCTTCGATACCTTCGTGTCACAGGCAGAGATGCGCATGTTGAGCGGCATACCGCAAGACCAGCTCACTCCGTTACTTGCCAACCTGCGTGAGATACGCATAGCAACATTCACCTCTGACTGCTGGCGTTCATTCTTTATCATATTACTCTGTACCGTGGTAGTGAATATCTACCGCATAAAGAGAATCAACGCCGTAACGGCGGTGAGCATCATAGCAGTGGTGTGCCTCATTGATATGTGGCAGGTGAACAAGCGTTATCTTAACGATGATATGTTCGTGAGCAACACGCTGCGCACCGCACCGGTAGAGCCTACAGAGACCGATACGGAAATCCTGAAGGACAAGTCGCTTGACTATCGAGTGCTGAACCTTGCCTCTAACACATTCAATGAGAACGAGACAAGCTTCTTCCATAAGTCAATAGGCGGATATCATGCAGCAAAGCTACGCCGCTATCAGGAACTGATTGAGGCTCACATAGCTCCGGAGATGCAGGCAGGCTTTACAGCCATAGCACAGGCGCAGGGAGATATGTCGCAAGTGCCAGGCGACAGCATCATGCCAGTGATAAACATGCTCAACGCCAAGTACCTGATACTGCCTCTGCAAGAGGGTAAGACCATGCCGTTGCTCAACCCTTATGCAATGGGTAATGCGTGGTTTGTCAGTGAGGTGCAGTATGTGGATAATGCCAACAAGGAATTAGAGGCACTGAACAAGATAAACCTGCACACTACGGCAGTGGCAGACAAGAAGTTTGAGGGGGCCTTAGGTAAGAGTGTAGCGCAAGACAGTACGTCAAGCGTTAAGATAACAAAGTATGAGCCTAATGAGCTGCACTATGTGGTGAACTCGAAGAACGGCGGCGTAGTGGTGTTCTCTGAGATATACTACCCAGGCTGGACATGTACCGTTGACGGTGAGCCTGTAGAGGTGGGCAGGGTGAACTATGTGCTTCGTGCGATAAACGTGAAGGGCGGCAAGCATGAGGTGATGCTTGAGTTCCGTCCGAAGAGCCTTGCTACGACAGAAACCGTGGCTTACGCCTCATTCGTACTGCTACTCGTGATGGTGGTGCTGGCAGTGGCGTTGCAGGTGCGCAAGTCGAGGAAGGCTGACAAGTAGGCGCTATGACGCAAGGAAACATTCTAAATAGTAAGATGCGGAGGATATGCATGGCGATAATGCTGTGCATATCCGTTGTATGCTTTGGCAAGACCGGTGAATGGGACCTACCTGAAGGCATTGATGCTTTCTTTGCCTTTCTTTGAACGTTTGCCTGATCAGAGCGTCATATATAAAAAAGGAAACGGTGAGAAATATGAGCGCGCTGCTTGTACTCGTGGTAAGGATTACCTCCTCGTCTATAGCTATACAGGCAAAAGGGTAGGTATAGACCTTGCGAAAATCAGTGGCAGGTGCAAGCGGGTGTGGCTGATGGATACAAGAGATGGCAGTCTGGCCTACAAGGGCGAGTATGCCGATGGCAAGGAGATGTTTGACATCCCTGCAGAGAATGTGCTGATAGCTGTTGATGATAGCAAGGGCTATGTAGGAGTAAGCCAAGATAACATTATAGGGAAAACTGTAACAAATATAAATAAAGATTTAACTGAATAAAAACACATTGTTATGAAAAAGATTACATTTGCATTGACGATGCTTCTGTCCTTATGTTTAGGAGTAAATGCGGCGACGCTTTCGTCGCTGACGTGGGCCAACGTATGCACAGGCGCCATGGGAGCAGAATGGTATGGTAAAGAAGAGTCGCAGACAGTGGCAGACATAGTGCTTGACGTGCAGAAGAATAATGGTGGTTGGATGAAGAACGACCAACTGCATAACCTGACTGATGCAGAGTACAATGCCTTGGTCGGCGCAAAGTCAGGGCATTCTTGTCTTGACAACGTTGCCACGACTCAGGAGATGCGTTTCCTTGCAAAGGTATATCAAGGTTGTAAGGTTGAGAAATACCGTGAATCGTTCGTGAAGGCACTGAATATGATTCTCAGCGCACAGATGCAAGTAGGTGGTTGGGGCCAGTATTGGCCACGCAGCGGTGGTGGCTCATATCAGGACTACATTACTTTCAATGATGACCTCACCGTAAATGCTCTGAAGATGCTTCGTGATGTCTATAGTAACTCTGGCGACTTCCTTGACATTGTTGACGAGGCTACACGTAATAAGTGTAAAGATGCCTTCGACCGCGGAATACAGTGCATCATCAGATGTCAGGTTGACGACAACGGTACACCTGCTGCATGGTGCGCACAGCACGATACTATCGACTATCTTCCAACCGAGGGCCGTCCACACGAGTTGCCTTCAATAAGCGGTTACGAATCAGCTAACCTACTGTCATTTCTCATGACTGTAGAGAATCCTTCTGCAGAATTGCAGAACGCCATCACCACAGCTGTTGAATGGCTCAACAACCACAAATACATGGACAATGCAAAGGTTGAAGACTTCACAAACAACAACAATGAAGCAGACCGCCGCATAGTCAGTGCAACAAACAGCGCAGTATGGGGCCGCTTCATACAGATTGGAGGCGAGAGTGGAGCAAAAATCTACAACAAGTTGTTCAATAAACTCTACAATCGCAGCAAGTCTCGTTCATACGAACAAAACGGTACAACATACACATATACAGAATACGAAATAGCCCATAACTCATACAACAGTCAGAAGGCCGGGCAGCCTATTTATGCCATCTATGACGATACCTATCCACACATGTATTATCGTTTCCTCTATAGCTATGAGGACGCAGACTCTATTGTGGACTGGAAAGGTTGCAAGGTGCCTACGTCCCTCAATGCCCTGCGTCGTACAAAGTACCAGTTCCTTGGTTCATGGTGCTACAAGGTAATCAATTCTGAGTATCCAGTATGGAAGCAGAAGATAGACATGGCAAATGCTGCAGGAGATGCAACAATGTACGTGCTTGATGCAACGACCAATACAGGCGTGAACACTACTGCCGTATATAACTTTAATGATGGCTTTACAATTACAAATACAGCAGAAAAGGCTTATGGTACGGGTAAGGAGAATACGGTGAAGTATTCTAACGGCAAGGTTTATACCATCACAATCCCAGAAGGTAAGGCTATTACTAAGATAGCATTTACAGGCTACAACAACTATTCTACATCCGATGCATACCTTGCGGAATTAGGAGGCGCAGAGTATGCTACTGACAAGTATGTGTTCCCTGCCAAGGAAGCGGATGGTAGCTATACAGTAAAGTCATACTCCATAGACTTAGTCTCACCCGTCAGCAAAGCTTTGACATTTACGGTAAAAGGTCAGCAGTGCTGCCTTGCAATAAATGTATATTTGATAGATGCTACCGGCGTAGAGAAAGTATATGAGGTAGACGCAAAGGCTGGTGTCGTGAAGTATATTGAGAATGGTGCTGTCGTTATAGAGAAGAACGGCAAGAAATATAACGCCGCAGGCAAGCAACTCTAAAACATTATAATATATGAAATATGCATTGATAACTGGAGCCTCACGCGGATTGGGCAGGGCAATATGCCTGAAGCTTGCCGCAGAAGGCATATCAGTTATAATAAACTATCAGTCAAGTGATGCTGCTGCCGAGGAGGTAAAGGCATTGTGTGAAGCACAAGGTGTGACAGCCGAGTTAATGAAGTGTGACGTCAGCAACATGGAAGCCGTTGATGCTGCCATTGACAAGTGGGAGCAGGATCATCCAGATGACTACATAGCATACCTGGTAAACAATGCCGGCATACGTCGCGACAACATGATGTTCATGATGCCAGCGGAGGATTGGCATGCTGTGCTCAATACCTCGCTTGACGCTCTTTACTACGTTACACGTAAGGTGTTACCTAAGATGATGATGCGCAAGCATGGCGGCAGTATCGTCAACATGGCATCACTCAGTGGACTGAAAGGTCTGCCAGGTCAAACCAACTACAGTGCTACGAAGGCAGGCATCATCGGTGCCACCAAGGCCCTCGCACAAGAGGTTGCTGCTCGTGCCGTGACAGTAAATGCCGTAGCTCCGGGCTTCATAGAGAGCGACATGACGAAAGACCTCGATGTTGAAACACTGAAGCAGCAGGTTCCATGCAAGCGATTCGGCAAACCGGAAGAGGTGGCTGACCTCGTATGCTTTCTGCTGTCAGACAAGGCAAAATACATTACCGGCGAGGTGGTATCCATCAACGGCGGATTATATACTTAAAGCTCAGACTCTCTCTCCTGTACCGGGAGAGAGAGTCCTTGCTGCATAATATATGGATACCTATTAATAGGTACTGTTGATGTTTGTGGTATTGCGTGTACATATAAATAGGTATTGTGAAAAAGAAAAAAAAGTCGTAATTTTGCATCTGTAAAAAACGGAGTGAGTCTTACGTGATCAAAAAAGATATAATAGAGAAATATAATGTGCCCGTACCTCGATATACGAGCTACCCACCAGCGAATTTCTTCCGAGAATATTCAGAAGACGAATACCGTGTCGCCGTGCATGAGTCAAATGCGGCAAAAGATAACCATCTGTCGTTCTATCTGCACATCCCTTTTTGTCGACACTTGTGCCATTATTGTGCATGCAACTCTTATGCCATGCAGAATGAGCAGAGTGTCAATGCCTATGTAGAGGCTCTGCACAAGGAGATAGAACTGCTATTGCCACTGCTTGACAGAGAGCGGCAGATAGCACAGATTCACTACGGAGGAGGAAGTCCGACGACACTACAGCCTGCTGTAATCCAGTCTCTCAACAAACATCTGCTTGAAGCATTTCCAAAGATAGCAAAGCCAGAGATAGCTATAGAGTGTCATCCAGGCTATTTGTCGCTTCAAGAATGGAAAGGACTGGTTGATGCAGGTTTTACGCGTTTTAGTATAGGGGTTCAGGATTTTAACGAGCAGGTGTTGAAAACTGTTAACCGACGTCCGTCGAAAGAACGTTTGGAAGATGTCTTCACCGTGCTGCGTGACGGCGGTGCTAAGATAAACCTTGACTTCCTGTTTGGATTGCCACATCAGACGGCAGAGAACTTCTGCCAGACCATAGAACGTGCCATATCACTTCAGCCAGACAGACTGGTTATGTTCAGCTATGCCCATGTGCCATGGTTGAAGAAGCAACAGCTGATACTGGAAAAGGCTGGTCTGCCGGCAAGTGAGGAAAAAGAAAGGATGTTCAACGAGGCTGCCAAGCTGTTGCTGTCGGCGGGCTATGTAAGGGTAGGGCTTGATCACTTCGTGAGACCGGATGATGAACTCTATACTGCACTGCAGAATGGTCAGCTACATCGTAATTTCCAAGGATATTGTACACGTCGTACCACTGCGCAGGTATATGCCCTTGGCGTGACAGGCATAAGTCAGTTGGAGACTGCATATGCCCAGAACACAAAAGACATCAGAGAATACGTAGAGACGGTAAATAGCGGCAGACTGCCTATAAGGAAAGGCTACCCCCTCAGCCACGAGCAGCAACTGGTACGCGAGGTAATCGACACGTTGATGTGCAATTATCAGGTTACGCTCAGTGATAAACAGCGTGCAGCGGTGAACTTCGACGAATCACGCTTGCTTGAGATGCAGGCTGATGGTATCGTCACGGTAAGCGGAAATACCATCCGTATGACTCACGAGAGTTCTCCCTTCGTACGCAACGTAGCTGCCCTGCTCGACCCGTTGATGCAGAATACAACGAAATCATTTTCAAAACCAATATAAGAAGTAAATGAAAACAGACATAGTAATTGTTGGCGCCGGTCTTACAGGACTTACCACAGCCTACCTGCTTGCCCGTAAGGGACGCGAGGTGATGGTGGTAGAGCAGATGGACAAGATTGGCGGACAAATACAGACATACAGAGAGGGGAATTTCGTATATGAGAGCGGTCCTAATACTGGCACTATATCAAATCCGGAAGTAGCGGAACTGATGGCAGACCTTGAACAGACCTCAGGTGGCAAGTGCATGTTAGAGACGGCTCCTGATGCTTCCAAGCGTCGCCTTATATGGAAAGGAGATCGCTTTCGCGAACTACCGTCAGGATTGATGAGTGCAGTCACTACACCATTGTTCACTTTCGGTGATAAACTGCGTATCCTTGGCGAACCATGGAGAAAGAAAGGAAATAACCCTGACGAGTCAGTAGGCTCATTGGCAAGACGCAGATTGGGAAAATCCTTTGTAAGCTATGCCGTTGATCCGTTCCTTTCAGGTGTATATGCAGGAAATCCAGACACGCTCGTAACACGCTATGCATTGCCAAAACTTTACAACCTCGAGCAAAACTACGGCAGTTTCGTTCGTGGTGCTATTGCCAAGATGCGTGAGCCAAAGTCTGATCGTGATCGCCTTGCTTCAAAGAAAGTCTTCTCTGCAGTTGGTGGCTTAAGTAATATAACGCAGTCAATGGCAGACTATCTAGGCCCTCAGCGAATAGTTCTCGGAATAAAAGAAACCAAGGTAGCTCCAACAGATGAAGGTTGGAAAGTATCATATATAAATAAGGAAGGAAATGCAGAGCAGATAGACTGCAAGCAGGTGGTGACGACATGTGGTGCCTATGCGTTGCCGGAAATGTTACCATTTATCAGTGACGAGGCAATGCGCAAACTGAACAACCTGAAATATGCTCCGGTTATAGAAGTTAGTGTCGGCGTAAAGGATGTGCTCGGTGGTGATTATCAGGCATTCGGCGGATTGGTACCAACCTGTGAGGAACAACAGGTGCTTGGCATACTGTTCCCATCAGCCTGCTTTACCGGACGAGCTCCTGAAGGTGGCGCACTCTTTACTTATTTCATTGGCGGAGTACGTCATGCAGAGCTGCTGGACAAGAGCGATGCAGAGATTACTGCACTTGTGGAGGAATATTTCCATAAGATGCTGAAGTTCCCTGCGCAGATCACTCCTGATCTCATTCGCATCTTCCGTCATCAACATGCTATCCCACAATACGAAATTACGTCAGGAGAACGATTCGACGCAATAGAACAACTGCAGAAACAGTATCGCGGACTAACCATTGCCGGCAACCTCCGCGATGGTATCGGTATGGCGCATCGCATAAAACAAGCCACTGACATAGCAAATCAGATATAGTACACCTTGATGAACAGCGTCTTTCTTAAAACAATCAAAGGAGAAGAGTGTCAGCGTCCGCCTGTATGGCTGATGCGACAGGCTGGTCGTGTGCTGCCGCGTTATCAGCAGTTGCGCGAGCAATATTCCTTCTCGGAGTTGATGGAAACACCTGAGCTGGCAGCACGCGTAACCCTTATGCCGGTAGAAGACTTAGGGGTGGATGCAGCCATACTGTTCAACGACATACTCACCATCCCGGTTGCTATGGGTATGGAATTGGAATGGACGGAACGAGGACCACGTTTTCCTAATCCATTGAGCCAATACCAACAGCCATTGAAACATATAAGTGTAAGGCAAGAGCATCTTGACCACGTATATAAGGCCATCGATTGTATAGTAAAACAGGGTAGCGCACCGCTCATAGGCTTCTGTGGCGCACCTTTGACCACCCTCTGCTATATGCTGCAGGGCATCAGTACAAAGGCAACCTTCCCAGAGGCAAAGAAGTTTTTCTATAAGAACTATGAGGAGACGAAGCGCCTGGTAGATGCTGTGACGGACCTTTCGATAGAATATGCGGTACGTCAGATAGAACATGGCGTATGTGCCTTCCAACTGTTTGAGAGCCATGCGGGGATAGTACCAACAGATGTCTATGAGGAGTTATTCCTGCCTGCAGTGTGCCGTATTACAGAAGCAGTACGTTCTGCCGGCATACCGATGATATTCTTTCCTAAGGGATTAGGAAGCGGACTGAAACTTATAACGCCAGACGTGTGCGATTTCGTAAGCATTGATTGGCAGACTTCACTCATTGATGCCCGTAAGATGGTACATCACGAAGTAGGACTTCAGGGTAATATAGATCCCCATCTACTTTACGCTCCACAAGATGTTATTGCCCGGAAACTTGAAACATACAAGCCTTTCTTCCGTGAGCACCGTCGTTGGATAGTAAACTTAGGACATGGAGTGTTGGCTGACACGCCTTTCGATAATGTAAAATTTCTCGTAAACTGGATAAAGACTACCAATTGGGAATGATTCAATATAAGTCTATAAATCATCAGAACACCTCGCTTACCGATCGCGAGGATTACTATAAACAACTCGATTGCGACGCTGTAGGACCATCAGTATTACTACAGACTTGCAATCGAGTAGAGCTATACTATGGTGACGGCGATGTGCCCGACGCCGTAGCTCGCCATCTGTTCCGCGTAGTGTGCGGATTGGAAAGTGCCATCGTAGGTGAGCGCGCCATACAGGGACAGGTGAAAGAGGCATATATGACTGCGAAAGATAGCGGTCAGAAATTGTCTGCTGGGTTACATAAGCTCTTTGAGTGCGCCCTGCAGATAGGTAAGAGAGTGCGCACGGAGACACAGATCAGCCAAGGTGCCGTGAGTCATAGTCTGGCTGCTATTGAGGTCATCGAGAAAGAGAATGTAAACCTGAAGAACGCCAATATAGCCATCATCGGCGTAAACAAACTCACGGAGGATATAATAAAGTTCCTGAAAAACAAGGGAGCAGAGGTAATGTTCCTTGCCAATAGGACAGAGGAAAAAGCACACAAGCTTGCCGACCCTTATGGTATAGAGGTGTATCGTCTTGACGAGAAACGTGATTTCCTGCGTACGGCAGACATCCTTATCAGTGCCACGTCAAGTCCTCATGCCATCGTATTCAAGGAAGACCTTAACGCCTTACACCCGTTGCTTGCCATAGACCTTGCCTTTCCACGTGATATAGATCCGGCCGTAACGGATATCAGGGGAGTGAAGCTGTATAACCTGCAAGACATAGAGAATGTAGTGCAAAGCAATATCGCCGTACGTCATGAAGAGATGCAGAAAGCCGAACTGATGATAGAGGAAGAAATAGGTCTGCTCCGCGATCTTATGGCACGCCGACGTGCTCATCACACTATACGAATCGTGGCTCGTGGAAGCCGTCTGTCGCAGATACAGGTGAAGGAGGTTATGGGCAAAATGCCAGAGATACCTTATAGACTTAAGATTATGGAGTCGTTTGGCGACAAGCGTCAAGACCTGTCTTTGTTGAAAGGTGAGGCTCCTGATGACATGTTTACACGTGAGTTAGATCTTGCATTGCTGAAAGGTGAGGCAGATATCGCCATCCACTCCGCAAAAGACTTGCCAGAACAATTGAATGGTGGACTGGAGGTGATAGCCATGTATGAGGCATTCGATAAGACTGATTCTCTCGTAAGCCGCGACAACCTGAAACTGAGCGAACTGCCGGCAGGCAGTCGCATAGGAACAAGTTCACCACTTCGACGCAAGGAATTGCTGGCTATGCGCCCAGACTTGGAAATAGTGGGCATAAGAGGTTGCATAGAAGACCGTGTGGAGCAAGTGCGTCGTGGCGACGTTGATGCAGCTATCGTTGCTACTTGCGCATTGAAACGCCTGGGCATGGAAAAGGAAATAGCAGAGGTGCTGCCATTTGAGACACATCCAATGCAAGGCAGGTTGGCAGTGACGGCACGCAAAGGACGCGAAGACCTTAAAGCCATCTTCTCTAAAGGCAGTATCCTATGAAGACTCTCTATACAGGCATAGTCTGTCCCGACACTACCTTCGTACACATGCCACTGATAGAAATTCATCCGGTGTCAGACAAAGGCAGACTCTTAGTGGCGGAGAGCGAGATAGAGAACTATGACTATCTGCTCTACACCTCTCGCCATGCCGTAACGTATTTCCCGCCAAAGTGTGCGCATCCCACTATAGTATCTATAGGCAGCACTACCACGGAAGCCTTACGACTGGCTGGAGCTAAAATCATAAAGCAGGTGGAGAAGGACGACAGCTATGGAGTGGTAGATTGGTTTTCCAGACAATTACGTGGACGAGTGTTGATACCGCGTTCTAACCTCGCTCTGAATATTATACCCGAAGGACTGCGTAACCTGGGATATGACGTAACGACGGTTACTGCCTATGAGAACCGTATGCCGGAGAATGTAGGGAAGGTTGATTTAGACCTGATAGATACCATAATATTCACCTCGCCCAGCACCATAGATAATTTTATACGTCTTTATGGTTACCTGCCTGCAGATAAGCAGTTGCTTACCCGAGGTCGGATAACGGAGAAGCACTTACAGGGTAAGGTGAAGGAGACTCCATCTGCCTGTCAGATAAAAAATACGAATAGTAAAACAAAACAACAAGATATATGAAACGATTTAGGGAATATCGCAAGGATCAAGCCACACGCGACAAATATGCGGATGTAGCTTTGGATGTAAAGGACTTTATATATCCTTATTTTGTAGTAGAGGGCGAAGGTGTGAAAGAGGAAATCAACACCATGCCTGGCGTCTTCCGCTTTTCTATCGACACACTCGTGAAGGATGTGAAGGAATGTTACGCACTTGGTATTGACAAGGTGCTGCTCTTCGGTGTCATTGAAGACTCGCTGAAGGACGAGCGCGGCTCGTTGGCTTATGCAGAAGATGCCTTGGTATGCCGTGCCGTACGTGCCATCAAGGCTGCACAGCCGGAGGTGTGTGTCATTACCGATGTATGTCTTTGTGAATATACCAGCCACGGACACTGCGGACTGCTGCACAATCATGACGTAGAGAATGATTCAACTTTGCCGTTGCTGGCAGAGATGGCATATGTTCATGCAAAGGCAGGTGCCGACTTCGTAGCGCCATCTGCCATGATGGATGGACAGATAGAGGCACTTGACAAACGACTGCGTGAGGCTGGCTTGCGTGACAAATGTAAGATTCTGGCTTACTCTGCCAAATACGCCTCGGCATTCTATGGACCATTCCGCGACGCAGCTGACTCCACACCTTCTTTTGGCGACCGCAAGACATACCAGATGGACTACCGCACCCACGACCAGGGACTGGAGGAGATTGCAGCCGACATAGAGGAAGGCGCAGACTGGACTATGGTGAAACCTGCCATGCCATATCTTGACATGATAGCACGTGGTGTAGAACGATTCCCACAGATTCCAATGGTGGCTTATCAGGTAAGCGGCGAATACTCAATGTTGAAGGCTGCTGCCAGCCTCGGATATCTCGATGAACAGCGAGTAGTGTACGAGAGTCTTATTGCCATTAAGCGTGCAGGCGCACAGTATATCATCAGTTATTACGCTAAAGAATACATGCAGCGATGGGCATAAACGAGAGAATAAAGTCAGCAGCAGCCTTCGAACAGGCCTTAAAGGTTATTCCCGGAGGAGTGAACAGTCCTGTCAGGGCTCTCAAGAGTGTTGGTACCACACCGCTTTTCGTCAAGGAGGCTAAGGGTGCGTACTTTACAGACATCGACGACAACCGATTTATAGACTTCTGTATGTCATGGGGCGTGTTCATACTGGGCCACAACAATGAGCGTGTAAGTCAGTCGGCTATTGACGCTGTCAGCCGCGGCAGCAGCTACGGCATACCTACGCTGGCAGAGACTACATTGGCAGAAAAGGTGCGCGAGGCGATACCGTCAATGGAGCGTCTGCGCTTCGTCAACAGCGGCACAGAGGCTACCATGTCTGCAATCCGTGTGGCGCGTGGTTATACCGGTCGCAATATACTAGTTAAGTTTGAGGGTAACTACCACGGCCATGCCGACCACCTTCTGGTTTCTGCAGGCTCAGGCGTAGCAACGATAACCAATGCGTCAAGCGCAGGAGTGCCAGACGGATTCGTGAAATACACGGTAGTATTGCCTTATAATGATGTAGATGCCCTGCGCAGCTACTTCAACGAACATGGCGATGAGGTTGCCGCACTTATATTGGAGCCGGTAGCCTGCAACATGGGTGTGGTAACCCCTACGGAGGAGTTCCTGAAGGCTACGCGTGAGGTGACCAGCCAGCATGGAACAGTCCTGATATTCGATGAGGTCATTACCGGTTTCCGCTTGTCGCGTGGTGGTGCGCAGCAACGCTTTGGCATCACTCCCGACATGACGACGGTAGGAAAAATCGTCGGTGGCGGATTCCCTGCAGCAGCCTTTGGCGGACGAGCAGACATCATGAAGGTATTGGCACCTGACGGTCCGGTCTATCAGGCAGGAACACTCAGCGGTAATCCTGTAGCGATGGCTGCCGGCATAGAGACGCTCAGTCAGCTTTCACGTCCAGGCTTCTATGAAGAACTGGAGCAGAGAAGTGACCGTTTCATTGCGCAGCTCGAAAAGATAATAGAGGGTAAGGGCATAACATTGAACCGTTGCGGTTCAATGTTCACGCTGTTCTTCAACGACGGACCAGTACGCAACTTCCAAGACACCAAGCGCAGCGATCAGGAGCGTTTTGCACGTTACTTCCGTAACATGCTGCAGCGCGGCATCTATGTCAGTCCGTCACAGTTTGAAGGCAACTTCATCAGTGAGACCCATACACCTGAAATCCTCGACTATGTGCTTCAAAGCATATCAGAAAGCATAGATTAACAAGCATTAAATTGTATTCAGATGAAAAAGACATTACTTACATTCGTTGCGGCATTAGCCGTATCACTCGCAGCCAATGCTGACGATGTGATGAAGAAAACCAAGGATGGTACTTATGTCGTAAATACTACGACCCTATGCAAGGCAAAGGGCTATAAGGGCGCAACTCCATTGGAGGTGCACATAAAGGGTGGCAAGGTGGTGAAGGTGGTTTCACTGCCTAACCATGAAACCAAGAACTATTATGCCAAGGTAGAAAAGAACCTCGTTGGTAAGTTTGCCGGACAGAAGGTTGCAAAGGCATCCAAGCTCGCTACCCAGCAGAAGGTTGATGGTTGCACTGGTGCTACTTACAGCACTAAGGCCGTGCAGCAGAATGTGCAGGCTGCGCTTGATTACTACAAAAAGCATAAGTAAGTTATGCCATACTTGAATATCTGCTTCCTGTGCATTGGAGTGCTTGCCGTGCTTTCAGTACTTCATCTGATGGGGATGATTCATTTTGAAATTCCATTTCTGCCACCGGTATTAGCCATCGTTGGTTTAGTATGTTTTTACTTTGCAGTGTCTCATGGAGAGGTTCATGAATTGTCACAGCGCATTGCAAAGGTGATAGTGAAGATTGTGCAGATAATAATATAAGTATGCACACCTACTTAAAGATGTGAGAATAATAAAATAAGGGCGACACCATTTGGGTGCCGCCCTTGTTTTGTTATTCTATTTTTACGATTACTTTATCACTACTGGCTTGTACTTTGGTACGAGTAACTTCATTACTGACCAACCGATGAGGTAAGCCACGGCACATACGCAGAAGATAATCATATAGCCTGCAGGCTTGCCCTCGAAGCCCATGAAGGTGAAGGCTGAACCCTGTGCCTCTGCATAGGTAAAGAGGTTACCTGAAATCTTGTTGATGAGGAATGAACCTACACCGCCTGCCATAGAACCGATACCGGTGATGGTAGCAACGGCGCTCTTAGGGAACATATCACCTGTTGTAGAGAAGATGTTTGCTGACCATGCCTGGTGTCCGGCACCTACAAGACCGATGATGATAGCAGGCCACCAAACGCTGTACTGTCCGAGTGGCTGAGCGAAGAGTGCCAACACTGGGAAGAATGCGAAGATAAGCATTGCGAGCATACGGCCCTGATATGGGTTCATGCCCTTCTTCTCAACGAAGAGCTTTGGCAGGTAACCGCCGAACATTGACAGTACGGTAACGATAGCATAGAGGGTGAAGATAAGAGCGATACCCATGCTTGAATCTGATGAGTAGCCATACTGGTCTGAGAAGTATGCCGGAGCCCAGAAGAGGAAGAACCACCATACGCCGTCGGTCATGAACTTACCGAAAGCGAATGACCATGTCTGACGGTGAGAGAATGCCTCGAGGTAGCTCATCTGCTTCTCCTCAACCTCTACGTTGGCAGCCTTCTCGTTTTCATCGTCCTGGTTAACGTAGTTCAGCTCTGCCTCATTGACGAACTTAGACTGTGCTGGTTTGTCGTAAACGAAGAGCCATACGCCAGCCCAGATGAAGCCAAGGGCACCGATGATGATGAATGCCATCTCCCAGCCCCATGCCTTTGCAAGCAATGGAATGGTAGCAGGAGCAGCCAACGCACCTACTGATGCGCCAGAGTTGAATATTGATGTAGCGAAGGCGCGGTCTTTCTTTGGGAAATACTCAGCCGTAACCTTGATGGCTGCTGGGAAGTTACCAGCCTCACCGAGTGCGAGGATACAGCGGCATGCCAAGAATGCATACATGCTGACGGTAGCGATTGCCACTGCTACAGTAGAACCTGCCTGCACTGCCCTGAGGGCAGCCACGCTGTCAAGACCTTCAACCTGCATGGTGAACCATCCGCAACCTGCGTGCAGCACAGCACCCAGTGACCACACGGTGATAGCCCAGAAGTAACCCTTTTTTGTACCCATCCAGTCAACGAACTTACCTGCGAAGAGGTTAGCTATAGCATAAAGGATGGAGAATACGGCTGTGATGTTACCGTAAATCTCATCGTTCCAATGGAACTCAGGAGAGATAAAGTCTTTCCATGTGAGTGATAGAACCTGACGGTCCATGTAGTTTACTGTCGTGGCGAAGAATAACATCGCACACATGACCCAACGCCAGTTGGTCATCTTGTTTGTTGTTACTGAACTCATTGTGTTGGTATATTAATTGATTTTGATTTGTTTTTCGTCCTGTCTTTAAGCAAAGATACGTGCAAAGATACTAAAATATATTGAGATAGCGAGTGTTTAAGGGCTGTGCGAGCCTTGATTTAACTTTTTTTAATTCGTAGAATAATATTAATGTACCTGCCTGCGTTTTCTAATAAAGAATATTGGTTGGTGCCATTAAACTTTTTTCTCTCTTTTGCATCAAAGAAAATGACTAATTAACAATATAACAATAAAAAAAGAAAAATGAAAAAACTTATTATCGCTGCTCTTTGCATGACATTCGGATTATGTATGCAGGCGCAGACTTACGTAGAACAACTGACGAGGGGCGTTGTCGCCGTACCGTCAGAGAAGGGAAATTTCATTAGCTGGCGCTTGCTTGCTACTGATGCTCCCGGTACGACCTTTAACCTTATGAGAGATGGCGACGTAATCGCTGGCGGACTGGCTGCCGCAACGTGTTTCACTGACAGTGAAGGCACAAAGGACAGCAAGTATGCGGTGCAGACGTTGGTAAATGGTATAGTCACAGAGACAAGTGACGAGGTGCAGGCATGGGCGCAGCCTTACCTTTCAGTACCGCTCATTCGCCCTATTGACCAGACCATGCCTGACGGAAAGACCTGTTCATATACTCCTAACGACTGCTCTGCAGCCGACGTTGACGGTGATGGTGACTATGAGATTATCCTGAAGTGGGACCCAAGCAATTCCCACGACAACTCTCATCAGGGATATACCGGTGAGGTATTCCTCGATTGTTACAAGCCCGAGGGCATACTGATGTGGCGTGTGTCGCTGGGCAAGAACATACGTGCCGGCGCCCACTATACTCAGTTCATGGTTTATGATTTCGACGGTGACGGCAAGGCTGAGCTGATATGCAAGACTGCACCGGGTGCTAAGGACGGCAAGGGCAACTATGTCACCGAGGCTGCCACAGACCCGGAGATAAAGAATGCCGATAACAATGCTGACTATCGTGGTGAGAACGGTCATGTGCTTGCCGGACCTGAATACCTTACCGTGTTCAGCGGAAAGGACGGTCATGCCGTTCATACCATATTCTATAATCCTAACCGTGCCTTCGGCGTAGGCGGCGCACCTGAGTATGCCACCTCAGAATGGGGCGACCATGGTCCGGGCAACCGTGGCGAGCGTTACCTTGCATGTGTTGCTTTCCTTGGCGGTGCAAAGGAGAATCCTTCTGCGGTGATGTGCCGTGGCTATTATACACGCTCTTATCTCTGGGCTGTCGATTTTGACGGCAAGGAGTTAAAGACGCGCTGGCTGCATCAGAGTCTGACACCTAACGACTGGAAGGTTACCGACGCTGACGGAAAGGTGATAAACGAGGCACACGGACTTACGGCTACGGCATTCGGACAGGGTGCTCACGGACTTGCCGTAGGCGATGTTGACGGTGACGGCTGCGATGAAATCACATACGGTTCGGCTGCCATCAACAATGACGGCACGCTGCTCTACAGCACAGGCTTCGGTCATGGTGATGCTTTCCATCTTTCCGACCTCGACCCAGACCGTCCCGGACTGGAGTATTACATGGTACTGGAGACGAAGCCTTACGGTTCTAACCTGCGTGATGCAAAGACTGGCGAGGTATTGTTCCGTCAATATGACAAGCAAGACACCGGACGCGGTATGTCTGCTGACATAGATCCTAACCACCGCGGCTTTGAGATGTGGTGTTCTGCCGAGAAGAAGGTGTTCGACGTAAAGGGCAATGTGATTGCAGAGACTGAGGGATGGACCCCACAGAACTTCCGTATATACTGGGATGGCGACCTGTACGACGAGCTGATTGGTAACGGAGGCAAGAACACCAAGCCTGGCACATGGGGCAATGACAGCAACGACCGCCAGCGCAACCGCGGACAGCGCGGACAGTTTGGCGAGCGTGGCAACAGAGGTGAGCGTGGCCAGGGCATGCAGGGCGGAGGTCGTGGCGAGCGTGGACAGCGCGGCAACAGAATGGGCCAGGACTCCCTGCGCCAGGATATGTCACAGGCACAGCAGTGGCAGCAATGGCAGCAGCGTCGTCAGGACTACTATGTGGCAAAGTGGAACGGCAATGGTGTGGACCACATATGCATCAGCGGCAAGGATAACCTGAGCGACTGGGGCAACTCTGCTTCATGCAATGGCACGAAGTCAACGCCATGCTTGCAGGCAGACCTCTTCGGTGACTGGCGTGAAGAGATAATACTGTATGATGCAAGTGACCGCTCACACCTTAACATCTTTACTACCAATATACCAACCGAGCACAGGGTGGTGACATTGATGCACGACCATATCTACCGCATGGGTGTCTGCTGGCAGAACGTAAGTTACAATCAGCCACCACACGTAAGCTATTATATGCCTGACGTAATAAAGAAATAAAAAGATAAAAAGATATAGGATAACACAAATGAAGAGAGCCTCCCTGGCATGCAGGGAAGGCTCTCTTTTTTTGTTTCTTATTTTCTCGCTATGATTTCGTTATAAGTCATTGGTGACAAGCTCCACCGGACAATGGTCTGAGCCCATTATGTCGGTATGGATGGATGCAGACTGCACCTGTGGCATCAGTCTGTCTGACACTACGAAGTAGTCGATGCGCCAGCCTGCGTTCTTCTCTCTTGCATGAAAGCGGTATGACCACCATGAGAATATCTGCTCCTCTGGGTGCAGCGTGCGGAATGTATCTTTAAAGCCTGCTGCAAGAAGTGTAGAGAACTTTCCACGCTCCTCGTCGGTGAAACCGGCGTTCTTGCGGTTTGACTTAGGATTCTTCAGGTCTATCTCCTCATGTGCCACGTTAAGGTCGCCGCAGAATATCACGGGTTTCTTTGCGTCCAGAGCCTTTATGTATGCAAGGAAGGCATCCTCCCATTCCATGCGGTAGTCAAGGCGTCGCAAACCATCCTGTGCATTAGGCACATATACGGTTATGAAATAGAAATTGTCGTATTCGAGCGTTATCATGCGTCCCTCATGCTCGTGCTGCGTTATAGCCTCACTATCGCCTAACAGGTGGCTCATGCCGTAGAATACGTTGAGTGGCTTATGCTTAGTATAAATCGCAGTGCCGCTATAGCCCTTCTTCTCAGCATAGCTCCAATAAGACTCATAGCCAGGGAAGGTGAGGTCAAGCTGTCCTTCCTGCATCTTTGTCTCCTGCAGGCAGAAAAAATCTGCGTCAAGGTTTGCGAATACATCGCTGAACCCTTTTCCAGCACAGGCACGCAGTCCGTTGACATTCCACGATATAAATTTCATAACAGGATAAACAGGTTATAATTCATAATTAATAATTAATAATTCATAATTTTTAATGCATCGCCCTTAATTTTTCACTTTTCACTCTTAACTCTTAATTCTTCGCTCGGCGCTTTGCGACGCTTTTACAAAGGCCGCAGGCCGACTAAAAGAACTCTTAATTCTTCACTCTTAATTCTTCACTTTCCACTCACTGCACCGTAATAGTTCCCTTTACTATGCAGGCGCTGGTATAGCCCAGTTGTTTTACCTGTGTAAGTATGGTGCGTGCCTCTTCCTGTGTGCGATAGTTGCCTATGCGGCATTTCCATGAAGGAGAATAGAAGTGCACATATACAGGTTGGTCAGGGAAGTGCGACTTCATCGCAGCTCCGATGCGTTCCGCCTTCTGGCGGTCATTGCGTGAGTTACCTCCGGAGAATACCTGCACGCGGAAACCCTGTACCTTGTGTCCGCCGCGCATCACCTTCTTGCTTGTGTCAGGTGTGGTAACCTCGTCGTCAGTGTTTTGGTCGTTATTCTGCTGCGTCTTCGTTGTCGAAGGCTGCTGTGCTGTGTTCGTCTTTGTAGGTTGAGTAGGTGTGGTCGTAGTATTCTGTGTTGACGGCACATACTGCTGCGGCGTCTGCTGCTGTGTATGTGGCGCTGTCTGCTGAGGCTGCGGCGTTGTAGGATGCTGCTGTGGAGTCAGTACGGCGTTGTTTACCAAGTCCTCTATTTCGGCAGACTGTGTAATGGTCACCTTGCCCCTGCCGTCTTCATACTGTCGCAGGCGGTCGGTAAAAGTCTGAGCCTCGGCGTGAGATATAAAAAATGAAGAGTGAAGAATTAATATTACTATTAATCCTGTCATCCTCAGTAAAACATCAGACTTCATTCGTAAATATAATCCTTCATTCTTCATCTTATCAAGTAAGTTATGAGTTACAAGTTGTGAGTTATGGGTTATGAGTTATGCATTATCTTATGAGCGGCTCATCACCCATAACCCATAAATTATAAATTATTAGTTCCAAGCGTCGATGATACCCTTGAAATCAG
>DGHL01000023.1 GCA_002392645.1 Prevotellaceae bacterium UBA3849 | reverse complement strand
TACTTCAAATACTGTTTTCTGAAAGCCACCGGGCTCGACTTCCACGAACTAAAACTGGAAGCAAGCTTCCGTATGATGGCAAAAGACCTGACTAACAACGACAAACCTGTCACAGAGGCTTTCCTGTATCGTGACTTCCAAGCTCGCAACGTAATGCTCGACAAGGACGGTAATCCTTATTTTATAGACTTCCAAGGAGGCAGGAAAGGTCCATACCACTATGACGTGGCATCGTTCTTGTGGCAGGCATCGGCACGATACAGTGACAGCCTACGCGAAGAGCTCATCAAGGAGTATTATGATGCCTTACAGCAATATACCGAGGTACCTTCATATAAGGAATTCAACGACCGTCTGCAACTCTTCGTATTATTCCGCACCCTGCAGGTGCTTGGTGCCTATGGCTTCCGCGGATATTTCGAGCGCAAGGCTCACTTCATACAAAGCATCCCACCTGCCATACAGAACTTGCGCCAACTGATGGACCGCAACGATTTCCCTTACCCTTACCTGATGGACATACTGAGGCAACTTACCGAACTGCCGCAGTTTGCAGTGCAGCCTGAAAAGCCTGCAGAGCGTAAGGATGGCTATAAGACCACAGACAATAATCCCTATGATGCGAAGCCAAGCGACGGCAAAGCTACATTCTCTAAATACGACGGCAAAGGTCCGCTGGTGGTGAAGGTATTCTCATTCTCATACCACAAAGGCATACCGGAGGATGAGAGCGGCAACGGTGGAGGATACGTATTTGACTGCCGAAGCACACACAACCCCGGACGCTATGAGCCTTACAAGAAACTTACCGGACTTGACGAGCCTGTAATACGCTTCCTTGAAGATGACGGTGAGATACTTACGTTCCTTGAGTCTGTGTACAAACTCGCCGACACTCACGTGGCACGCTACATTCAACGTGGGTTCACCTCACTGATGTTCTCTTTCGGATGTACTGGTGGACAGCATCGCAGTGTATATAGTGCACAGCATCTGGCGGAGCATATACATGAGAAGTTCGGTGTAGAAGTAAGGCTTGAGCATAGAGAGCAACATATCACACAAGTTTTCAAAAAGAAATAAGGAAAGTTGAAAATCATACGATTTCTAAAGAACTGGACTCTTCCTGTCTCCATGACGTCGGGTGTCCTGGCATATTTCATAGGTAGTAGCCTGCCGTTGTCGGCAGAGTCAAAGGGTAGCATACTGCGTTTCATTGAGATGCTGCAACCTACCCTACTCTTCATTATGCTGTTCGTAGCATTTTGCAAGGTAAAGCCCTCTGCACTGAAGCCACGCCGTTGGCATCTGTGGCTCATACTTACACAGACAGGTTTGTTTGCCGCCTGCGCCGCACTACTATGGCTATACCCCGACACCGACGCAAGGCTCGTACTTGAGGGATTCATGCTCGCAATCATCTGCCCTACAGCCACAGCCTGCGCCGTGGTGACGCAGAAACTGGGAGGCGACTCTGCCACCACTACTGCATACACCATCCTCATTAACCTTGTCGTGGCTGTCATGGCACCTTTATTGCTACCATTCGCACATCCACAGGCTGGCGTAACATTCGTACCTGCCTTCATAACCATCATAAAGAAGGTGTTCCCTTTGCTTATACTGCCATTGTTGCTGGCATGGTTGGTCAGATACTGCCTGCCACGACTGCACAAAGCCATACTCGCTACCAAAGACCTGGCATTCTACATGTGGGCAGTGGCACTGGCGCTGGCACTTGCCATAACCGTCAGAGCACTTGTTCACAGCAATGAATCACTATGGCACGTAGCAGCCATAGCCGGCGCCACACTGATAGCCTGCCTGTTCCAGTTCGCCTTTGGCAAATGGATTGGTGGCAAATATGGGTTTCGCATGGAGGGAGGCCAGGCTATGGGACAGAAGAACACCATCTTTATAATATGGTTAGGCTATACCTTCATGTCTCCTATCACGGCTACAGCCGGCGGATTCTATTCTGTATGGCACAATATCGTTAATTCATGGCAACTGTATAAAAAAAGAAAGGCTTGAAACCCATCATACAATCCTTCAATTTTTAGTTTTTTCAATTCTTAAATGCGTTACTTCATTCACCTATCATATGACGGAACCCGCTACCACGGATGGCAAATACAGCCAAACGGCATCAGCGTGGAGGGCGAGATAGAACGCTGCCTTTCTACGTTGCTGCGCACTCCCATCGACATTGTCGGCGCAGGGCGTACCGATGCCGGTGTTCATGCGCGCCATATGGTGGCACATTTCGAATTGGTCTGCAATTCACAATCCATTATAAAGGGGTTGGTTTCCGCTTCTGAAAACGAGACATGCACCTTGAACTGCGAACAGCTGACCTACAAACTCAACCGAATGCTGCCGCCTGATATCTGCATACACAAGACAGAACCCGTGGCTGACGATATGCACGCACGCTTCTCTGCCACCGCACGCACCTATCATTATTATGTGTGTACACAGCGCAATCCATTTAACCGTCAATATACTTGGCTTACGCACTTCAATCTTGACTTCCCACTGATGAATGAGGCGGCAGCCATACTGATGGAGTACAGAGACTTTGCCTGCTTCTGCAAGAGTCACACGGATGTCAAGACCACACTGTGCGACATGATGGAGGCACGATGGATACAGACTTCCGATACAGAATGGTATTTCCGCATCAAGGCTAACCGTTTTCTGCGCAACATGGTGCGAGCCGTAGTTGGAACACTCGTAGAAGTGGGACGCCACCGCATGACATTGCAAGACTTCCGTGCTGTCATCGAGGGCAAGAAGCGCACACAGGCTGGCGAGTCGATGCCTGCCAATGCACTCTTCCTTGAGCGAATTGATTATTAACTAAACAATACTATAACTATGATGAAAGACGAACTACACTCTTATGTCAGAAGCATTGCAGCCTTCATACTATTGATGGCTATCGTCACACCGATCAGCGCAGAGACACGCAGGGACAGCATACTTGCACAGGCAAGGTTGGCAAACAAATACTTCATGGAATCAACTCCTGACCCTACCGCTAACAGTGTAACTGACAAGGTACGTCCAAGCCACATCTGGACTCGCGGAGTATATTACGAAGGACTGATGGCACTCTATGACATTGACCCGCAAAAACAATACATAGACTATACCGACGAATGGGCTGTATTCCATGAGTGGGCACCACGAAGCAGCGTATGGAAGGTACATGCTGATGACCAATGCTGCACACAGACCTACATGACACGCTATTTCCAAGTTGGCGGCAAGGAGAAATATGAGAAAGCAAAGCAGGACTTTGACAATCAGATCGGTGGCAGTGACCGCACACGCCATAACCGCGACTGGACATGGATTGACGCCATACAGATGGCCATGCCTGCACTTGCTATGATGACCAACATAACGGAGGATCGCAAGTACATCGACTTTGCCATACACTCATATCTATGGACACGCGACACATGCGACTCCAAACCTCTCTTTATAAAGAATGAGGGACTATGGTGGCGCGATGCAAAACTTTATGGCGTAAAGGAAAACGACGGCAAGAACAGCTACTGGAGCCGTGGCAACGGATGGGTATATGTGGCACTGCAGCGAGTGATGGACCAAATGAGCGAGGATGACGAATACTATCCTTTGCTGAAAAAAGATTTCCTGTCAATGAGTAAGGCTTTGCTTTCTATACAACGCAATGACGGCTTCTGGAATGCCAGCCTTATCTCTGGAGAATATAACGGACCGGAACTTACGGGCACAGCACTTTTCCTAAGCGGACTGGCATGGGGAATACGCAAGGGTTACCTTACCGACGACGCTTACCGCAAGGCTGCCGACATAGCCTGGGACGCTTGCAGCTCATGTGTTCACGACAACGGATTCCTTGGCTATGTGCAGGGTACCTCCGACAGACCATCAAAAGGATGGCCTTTCACATACGACGCCGTACCTAATTTTGAGGATTACGGCACAGGCTGTTTCCTGCTCGGTGCAACCGAATACTACAAGCTGTTGACAGCATCACAGACTGACGGCATAGACGGAGTAAGGGAATCAATGAATGAAAATGCCACAGACCTCGCCACATACGACCTCATGGGCAGGCGCATTATCAATCCTGTTGACGGCAGACTGTATATCAGGAACGGCAAGAAGTTCATACAAAGATAACGCCCAGAGGAACTCCACCCTACTCTTTTCTAAACTCAAATACACACATCTATATAAGGAATACGCAGGTAGCAATGTTTCGTTTGCCACCTGCGTATTCCTTTTTCACATTTATGCACACCTATTAATATATCTATTTTATAAATTAATGCAAAAATTATAAAAACGAATAAAAAAACGAAACGCCCACTTCTCACGAAGTAAGCGTTCCAATCTCAATAGGTATTAGCTTTTTTTTAAGGTAAAAAGATTGTATTCAGGATAACACTTGCAAAGTTA
>DGHL01000102.1 GCA_002392645.1 Prevotellaceae bacterium UBA3849 | reverse complement strand
CTAACATTTTGCCCTCGAAACAAATCCGAAAATCTGTCAAAGCTAATTTATAGAACCCACCATAAAAGATAAAACGACAATTCAGATATGCATATCCGAATTGTCGTTTTGTTATATAGCAGATTATGTATAATCAGAATATAGGCTGCGCAAGCAACTGATACATGAGCACCTTTGCCATACGCTCGTGGCCTGCATCATTAGGGTGCAGGCGGTCTGTCTCTGCATTATTGAAGAACTGTGCATACTCGTCAAGCATAGGATAGAGTCCACAGAGTGCATTCATGTCTATCACCGGAACCGCCCACACATTGGCAACCTCCTTTGTGGCATCTATATAAGCCTGCAAATACTCACCACACTGGTTGGTATAATCCTCTGAGCACTGCCAGTTCTTATCGTTGGCATGGAAGTTCTGACGGTGTATCGGAGTCATTACTATCACCTGCTTTGTCGGATACATGCGCTTAACCTTATCCATGGCAATGTTTATGCGTCCGCGATAGGTATCGTTATCCATGCACAGATATTGGCGTTTGCGCATGGTCATCTGCTTAGGTTTGCCATGACCGTACATCACTTCCTCTTCCTTCTCGTCATACCATTTGCCGAGTGGCACACCATTATTATAATCGTTTGTCCCCATGAATATCAGTATGGCATCAACCGTGTCACCATGTTGTGCCATCAGTTGGTCAGCCTGGCGTGGTATATCATTCCATTGTCTTCCGCTAACAGCATACACATACGGCGTTATGCCGAGCCACTTTTCAAGCAGCGACCAATATTTGTTTTTCGAAGCCTTGTTGCGCGGATCTGTTATGGAATCTCCGAAATACGCCACCTTCTTACCAGCCCAAGGATGCTGCACCGTAACCTGTGCGGAAACTGTCATGACCGCCAATGCCATCATGACGATAAAAGAGTAAAGTCGTTTCATAATTTTCTGTGTTTTTTATTTAAAAACGTAGCAAAACCGTTTTTATTGTGCCACTGAATGAAAGCATTAACGCCAACAAATGACGCGTCGTAATTTTTGTAAATATATTTGTGAAATTGAAAAAAAAAACGTACCTTTGCATTATGTTAAGCAACGACTATATCCCATGTGTTTGATATCTAAAATCAACTACAATGAAAGAACAGAAATATGAAACTGCCATGAAGCAGTTAGAGGAAACAGTACAGAAAATGGAGAGCGGCGAACTTGACATCGACTCGCTCGCCAAGGAACTGAAACATGCGCAAGAACTGATAAAATTCTGCAAAGACAAGCTCTATAAGACAGAGGAGGAGATAAAGAAGATAATTGGGGAAGAAAAATAACGGAATGACGTTATGACGAAATAGCGAAATAACGCCAAAATAAAGAAACAGCAATGACATTATATCCAAAACTCATAACTGACGCACTGGCAACCGTAACGTATGCCGGTACAAAGAAAAACATTATAGAGAGCGAGATGCTGGCTGACCAGCCAAAGATTAACGGCAACAAGGTTGAGATAATACTCGTATTCCCACGCGAGACTGACCCGTTCCTGAAATCCACGGTAAAGGCTGCCGAGGCTGCCATACACTACCACGTAGGCAAGGAGGTGGAGGTTACGATAAAGACCGAGTTCAAGTCGGCCCCACGTCCTGATGACGACCACCTGCTTCCACAGGTGAAGAACATCATCGCCGTAAGTTCCGGCAAAGGCGGTGTGGGCAAGAGTACCGTCAGCGCCAACCTCGCCATATCATTGGCACGCCTGGGCTACAGCGTGGGACTGCTCGACACCGATATCTTCGGTCCGTCAGTACCTAAGATGTTCCAGGTGGAGGATGTGCGTCCGTATGCCGTAGAGAAGGACGGCCGCCAGCTCATCATGCCTGTAGAGCAGTACGGGGTAAAGCTTCTCTCCATCGGTTTCTTCGTAAACAAAGACACCGCCACACTATGGCGCGGTGGCATGGCATGCAGTGCATTGAAACAGCTCATTGCCGATGCCGACTGGGGCGAACTTGATTTCCTCATCCTCGACACGCCACCGGGCACCAGCGACATTCACCTGTCATTGCTTCAGACTCTCGCCATCACCGGTGCAGTAATAGTAAGTACGCCACAAGCAGTGGCACTGGCTGACGCCCGCAAGGGTATCGACATGTACACCAACGACAAGGTCAACGTGCCTATCCTCGGACTGGTGGAGAACATGGCATGGTTCACGCCTGCCGAACTGCCAGAAAACAAGTATTACATCTTCGGCAAGGAGGGTTGCAAGAACCTCGCCGCCGAGATGAACGTGCCGCTGTTGGCGCAGATACCTATCGTGCAGAGCATCTGCGAGAACGGCGATGCCGGCACTCCAGCTGCCCTCGACGTGGCATCGCCCGTAGGTCAGGCTTTCATAGCACTGGCACAGAGTGTGGTGACGGTCACCAACCGCCGCAACGCCGAGCAGGCAAAGACAGAGCGAGTGAAGACGCACGAATAATTAATTAAGAGTTAAGAGTTAAGAATTAAGAGTTCTTTTAGTCGGCCTGCGGCCTTTGGACTCCGCTATGCGCCTGAGCACCCACGGAGCGCAAGAAAAGCGTCACTACGTGCCGAGCGAAGAATTATGCATTATGCATTATGCATTAAGAATTGTGAATTGTGAATTATAAATTATGAATTAGATGAAACGTGCCATTACCACCCTGATGCTTGCCGTGGCTGTGATAACAGTCTACGCACAGTCCATATCTTCTTTGTGGAAGTCATACGAGAAAGCCGCCGAGGATGATTTGCCTCAGACGGCCATTAGTTGTCTGCATGAGATACAAAGCAAGGCCGAGAAGCAGAAGAAATACGGCGACCTGTTGTCAGCCTTGTCAACGGAGCTTGCCATGCAGGGGGAGATATCCCATGACTCTGTCATGGCTTGTCGTGAGCGCATACGCACCAAGTGGTTAGGATGGAGAGGTACTAACGGGGTTATCGCCACTCTCTATCAAACGGCGATGTTCGAGGAGCTCAGCACCGACTCCATGCGTGTCAGTTCCAAGCCCGACATTGACTCCCTGCTTGCCTCGCCCGATGCCAAAATATACACGAAGGTTGGAGAGGCGAAGACGTATTCTCCTTTCTTGTCTATAAGCGACGACAGCCGTTATCTCAACCACGACCTGCTGAGTGTCATAGCCTTGCACACCAGACAGTACAAGGCATTAAAGGACTATTACGACCGCACCGGCAACCGTGCCGCTGCATGTCTTGTCGCCGCCGAGATGCTTAAGAACAAGAACTGGAAGAAAGCCAGCATGGGGCTGATAGACTCTCTTATAACTCAGTATCAGGACCTGCCAGAGTGCTGTGAACTTGCCATAATCAAATGCGCACTATTCAAAGACTACCAGAAGGCAGAACTGTTAGCATGGCTTGATGAGGCCTTGAAGCGCTGGCCTTCATGGCGTAACGCAGAAATATTAAGGACAGGGCGCAGAGCCCTTACTCTGCCAGAGTTCAATGCCCGTATCAAGGAAGAAGTGTCCAACTCCGACCTTGAGCAGAAGTTGTATTTCTACTCTGTGAGAAACATGAACGGTGTCAAGGTCACGCTGCGCAAGATGCAGCGTCAGAAAGAGGACGGCAGCTATGAGCCTGTGACCGGCGCCGATGCCGACTCCCGCTCTTTCTCCCTCACCTTCAAGCCGCACAACGAGCATGACGAGTTTAATGACTCGCTCTCTCTTGGCAGGCTGCCTTACGGTGTATGGCAGGTAACGGTGAGCGATGTTGACAATGTAGTAAAACAGACCACCGCCTACCTCTTCATTACCGACATGAAGATCATAGAGCAGACCATGCCCGATGACCTGTGTCGTTATGTAGTGGTCAACAGCGTGACTGGCCATCCCATTGCTGGTGCCACGCTACACCTGAAGAAAGAGCAGTACTACACCAACCGCAAAAACAAGAAACCTGAGGAGGTTCTTACCATACAGACAGACGACAAGGGCGAGTGCGTAGTAAAGAACGAACGTGAATACTATAATGCATACGCTGTCAAGGATGGTGACTATGCCATGCCTGAGCAGCACCTGTATAACTCATATTACTATTCCAAGGAGCGCGACTACGCCACATACACGGATCTATACACCGACCGCAGCATCTACCGTCCTGGACAGACGGTACACGTGGCGTTGATATACAACTCTCTTGAGCATGGCAAGGACACAAAGGTCTTGGCAGACAAGAGCATGAGGATATCGCTGCGCAATGCCGACTACAAGGAGATAGACCATAAGGATGTCACCACCGACGACTTCGGCACCGCCACTGCTGACTTCGTTCTGCCTGAGGGCGAGCGCAACGGCAGCTTCACCATCCGCGCCGGTACCACAAGCAAAAGTTTCCGTGTAGAGGAGTATAAGCGTCCTACATACGAGGTGACACTTGAGAAGCCTGACTTTACCTACAAGGCAGGCGACACCATTACCGTCAAGGGCATGGCAAAGACTTACAGCGGCGTGCCTGTGGCTAATGCCCAGGTGGCTTATAAGGTTAACCGCAAGACACCGTGGTGGTGGCTGCGCTGGGTAAACTACTATGAATACGACATAGACACAAGCGTCGAGGAAGTAATCAATGACACTGTCTATACCAATGCCGACGGCTCTTTCTCCGTGCGTATGCCTATGGTGCTGCCTGAATACATGGATAACGACTACAAACATTGCTTCTTCTACTCCTTTGAGGCTGTGGCCGACGTTACCGACAATGCCGGCGAGTCACACACCACGTCGCTCTCCCTGCCTGTAAGCAACAAGGAGGTGTTCTTCGGACTTGAGATGAAGAAGGAGATACTGGCAGACACTACCGTCAACATCGTCTTCACAAGGCTTAACAGCATCGGCAAGGAGACCGACGGCACCGTCAGCGTCACGCTCGACGGCTCTGCCCTGCCCCAAGCAAAGGCTAACAAGGCCTATGCCCTGCCTGCCGACATCCCGTCGGGCAAGCACTCGCTGATGGCTGTATGTGGTAACGACACCGTGAAGCATGACTTCGTAGTGTTCCGCAAGACCGACACCAAGCCTATGACCTACACGCACAACTGGTGGTACCTGTCATCAGAGAAGTTCAATGATACCGACAGCACGGCGTGGATTCAGGTGGCTACAAGCGACAACGACGTGTATGCCGTCTATTCCCTCTTCAGCGGAGACAAGGTACTTGAGAGCGGTTCGCTGCGCATGGACAACAGCGTGATGACGCGCACCTTCAAATACAAGGAAGAATATGGCGACGGCATCACCTACACCATAGCATGGGTGAAGAACAATAAGATGTACACTAACAGCGGAAGCATCAAGCGTCCGTTGCCTTCAAAGAAGCTGAAGATGCAGTGGACCACCTTCCGTGACCGCCTCACACCGGGACAGAAGGAGCAGTGGACACTCAACATAAAGAACCCTGACGGCACACCTGCCAAGTCACAGCTCATGGCGGTGCTCTATGACAAGTCGCTCGATGCCATCGTCAAGCATGGCTGGAACACCGTGGACCGCCGCAACGTAAATGTTCCATACGCACAGTGGAATACATCCTACGTCGATATCCTGCGGTTAAACTCAAAAGCGCCGTTAGAGTATAAGGAGAGTGATATCAAACCATTACAATATACCGCCTTCAGCCAAGTACGAAGCTACTCTGTATTCTCTGCCCTGGGAAGCAGAATAGGTGGAACCCGGGTTTACAAGAACACCGCAGCCCTCCGTGCCAAGGCGGCACCCACAGCTATGATGGAAGATATCGATATGACGCTTGATACCGTCGCCGTGGATGTATTTGATGATGCCGTCATGCCAGAATACGAGTTAAAGAATTTTGCTTTGCAAGAGGCGGTGGAACTAAGTGTCCTTTCCAAAGAAAAGAAAGGTAACGACAATAGCGAGGGGGGTGATGGTAACGCCGACAGCGGCTTGCGCACGAACTTTGAAGAGACGGCTTTCTTCATGCCTCAGCTTGTGACAGATGCCAAGGGCAACGTGGCTATGAAGTTCACCCTGCCTGAGAGCGTCACCACATGGCGCTTCATGGGACTTGCCCACGACAAAGACATGAGAGTGGGAATGCTTACCGACGAGGCGGTGGCACAGAAGCAACTCATGGTGCAGCCACGTATGCCGCGCTTCCTGCGCCAGGGCGACAAGGCAAACATCAGCGCCACGGTGGCAAACCTTTCCGATAAGGACATCAACGCTACGGTCAAGATGACATTACTCAACGCCAAGACAGAGAAAGAACTTGCGGTTGAAAGCATGAAGGTGAAGGTCAAGAAGGGCGAGACGGGCACTGTCACCTTCCCTGTCGATGCCACGTCATTGCCTGACGATGGCATAATATGCCGCATCATCGGCGAGGCTGCAAACCACAAGGACGGTGAGCAGCATCTGCTGCCTATCCTTCCTGACACAGAGGAGGTGGTGACCACACGCACATGGACGTTGTTCCACCCCGGCGATTCTACTATACTTCTCGGCGACATCATGCCTGGAAGCAAAGCCATCGGCAAGCCTCATCTCGCCGTTACATACACTGACAGTCCGGCATGGATGATGGTTGATGTACTTTCCAACGTCAGGACACCCGACTGCGGCAATGCCATCTGCCTGTCGTCAGCACTGTATGCCAACGTGGTGGCATCGGCAATCAAGGACACCTTATTATATAATGGTACGGCAAACATCATTGCCCAGCTGAAGAACCTGCAGCACGGCGACGGTTCGTTCTCTTGGTGGCCGGGCATGCCGGGCAGCCGCTACATGACGATGGCTGTGGCTAAGACACTGACACGCATGGAGGTACTTACCAACGGAGCCAAGACCGAGGGCAGTTGGAGAGCTTCTGTTGACAACATGCTCGACAAGGCTATGCAATACATGGCAACTGAGATGGCCGAAGACGTGGAGCGTATGAAGAAGAACAAGAAGGAGGGCCTGAAGCCGTGGCTTTCTGACACGCAGCTCGACTGGCTCTACACCCTTGCCATAAGCAACAAAGACGGTGGTTCTACCGCCCATTATCTCATGAAACTTGTTGAGGAGAACACCAAGAAGGCTGACTTGGCAACGAAGGCGGTGGCTGCCGTGGTGATGAACAAGAACGGACGCAGGAAGGATGCACGTACATTCATTGAGAGTATAAAGGAGCATACTGTATATCGCAGCGACATAGGACGCTACTTCGACTCTTACCGCGCTGCCTACTCTTGGTGCAACTACCGCATACCTACACAGACGATGTGCATAGAGGCACTTAAGGCCGTAACGCCTGACGACCATAGCACCATTGCCGAAATGCAGCGATG
The DNA here is from genome assembly GCA_002392645.1 of Prevotellaceae bacterium UBA3849. Taxonomy (GTDB): domain Bacteria; phylum Bacteroidota; class Bacteroidia; order Bacteroidales; family Bacteroidaceae; genus Prevotella. Next base: position 9,839 of record DGHL01000102.1, on the reverse strand, counting down.
GCTCCTGAGCAGCAAACGCACGCAGCAGTGGAACAACACCTATAACACGATAAATGCCGTGCATGCTTTCTTCGACGGCGATGCTACAATGCTGAAGAAGGGCACACCTGCTGCTATCGCTGTTGACGGTAAGGCCTTGACGACAACCGTCCTCAACGAGCGCTCTGCCCTGATAAAGGGCGAGACCGACGTCATGTCAGCCTCTCCTTCGCTCCTCGTAGGCAAGAAGACCGAGGGCGAGTCGTGGGTATCGGCATACGTCACCAGCCGCCAGAAGAGCAGCGACATAGAGCAGGCCTCAACGGGTATCACCATAAAACGCGAGGTTATCAGCGGAACTAATCCGAAGGTGGGCGACAAGGTGAAGGTAAAACTGACCATAGAGGCTGACCGCGACTATGACTTCGTGACCGTAACCGACAACCGCGCTGCTTGCCTCGAACCTGTCAACCAGCTCTCCGGCTACCGCTACGGCTACTATCAGGAGATAAAAGACAAGCTGACGGCATACCACTACAACATGTTGTCGAAAGGCACTCACACCATAGTGACCGAATACTACATCGACCGCGAAGGCACGTACAACTCTGGCAGTGCCACAGCCGTCTGCGCATACGCTGACGAGTTCCGCGGAACGACAGGGGCATACATGCTGCAGACTTCAAAATAACAAGAAGCAGCCCACTCCTGCCTCTCCCGTGTGGAAGGGATAAAAGTTACTTTTTGCAGACTTGGAAGGGAGGGCTTTTACACCTACTTCTTCGTATTTAACTTGCGAATCCTTGCGATTTTTTTCACCAAAGATGATTTTGGGGCGAAAATTCGCAAGGATTTTTTATTTTACGTAAGTATCTGATAATCAACAATAGGTATTCATCAGAAAAACCTTTCGAATGAAAAAAAGTTGTAAAAGCATAGCTTTTACACTGTAATATGATAGCTTTTACACTCTGAAAGCTATGCTTTTGCGATGTAAAAAGACAGGTTTTTCAGCGTAAAATGATAGCTTTTACGATTTCCATGCCTCATTTTTGAATCACTGATTGGTCCAAACCGGAACCTTACTGGTCAATATTCCGACCATTTCTCTCTATTTTGCATGGCAAGGCAGTGCTTCATTTGTTCGCAAATCAAATTACAAAAAAGGAATCTTATTTCTTTCATGAACTTAACCAAAAAACTGTGAAGAAAAAAGGCGGAATATGTCAAAAAATGCTTTTTTTAACGGCTAATGGTAAGAATATGCTTTTTTTTTAGTAATTTTGCAGTAGGAAAGACTACAACTAGCATATTTAAGAAAAAACAAAACGATATGAAACCATTACGCATATTATCATTCTTCATACTTAACGCATCACTGCTCAGCGCCAATGCACAGAGTTTTACGGCACATGCACGCGAGTTTGAGTGCGGACAGATGATTTACATGACTCCGGCAACAATTACCATATCACTACGCAACACCTCCACCGAGCCTGCACAGATCAAGAGCGTTGACACTGGTTGCGGATGCACCAGCGTTTCGTTCACCACAGGCAATATAAACCCTGGAAGGGATGCACAGTTGAACCTTACATTTGACTGTAAGCAGCTGGGACACTTTGACCGTATAATACGCGTGTATGACGCCAACTCCGACAAGCCTGCCGAGTTTGAGGTTCGTGGTCAGGTGGTTACCAAGGTTGAGGATTACACCGGTGAATATCCATACAAGATAGGAACCCTGCTCACCGACATGGAGTCCATTGAGTTTGACGATGTTAACAAGGGACAGAAGAAGGTACAGGCCATACACATCCTTAACCCTACCGGACAGAATGTGGAGCCCGTAATGCTACGACTGCCATCATACCTCACCGCAGACATGCAGCCGAAGGTACTCGGACCTAAGCAGAAGGGCACCATGTACATAACGCTAAAGACAAACGACTTACGCGACTATGGCCTAACGCAATCTACCATATATCTTGGTAGGAACAGTACCGACAAGGTTAACAAGGACAAGGAAATCACCGTCTCTACCATATTGCTGCCACCTGCAATGGCTAACGATGAACTGAAGCGTACATACGCTCCACGCCTCGTCATGTCGGCTAAAACCCTCGACATGACCGAACTGCAAAAGAAGTCGAAGGCTAAGGATGAGATTATCATTACCAACGAAGGAAAGTCAACACTTGAAATAAGCAAGTTGCAGATGTTTACCCCCGGACTGCAGATACAGTTGGGCCAGCAGCGCCTTGAGCCTGGCGAATCTACAAAACTGAAGGTGACAGCCATCGGCAAGGAACTGAAGAAGGTGCGCACACGTCCGCGTATACTTATGATTACCAACGATCCAAACAATCCAAAGGTTGTAATCAACATCAAGAAGTAATGGAACATCCTGAAAACAGCGAAGAATATAAAGGTCTGACCGTAAACGGCGGAGTATCGCAGCCCAGCATAATAAACCCCTACCTGAACCGTAAGCGTTTTGCCAGAAAGCAGTATAGCGTTGACGAGATGGTTGACGGCATCCTGCAGGGCAATGTCACTATGCTGTCGCAGGCAGTGACACTGGTGGAGAGCATGAATCCAGAACATCAGGAGAAGGCACAGAAGGTGATTGAGCGTTGCCTGCCACACAGCGGGAAGTCTGTACGCATAGGTATCAGCGGTGTACCTGGCGCAGGCAAATCGACTTCCATCGACGAGTTCGGACAACATGTACTGAACACATACGGCGGAAAACTGGCTGTGCTTGCCATAGACCCGTCGTCTGAACGCTCGAAGGGAAGCATACTGGGTGACAAGACTCGCATGGAGAAACTGTCAACACACCCTAACGCATTCATACGCCCTAGTCCATCGGCTGGCAGTCTGGGAGGCGTGGCACGCAAGACGCGTGAGACCGTCATACTGTGTGAGGCGGCTGGTTTCGACAAGATATTCATTGAGACCGTCGGCGTAGGACAGAGCGAGACGGCATGTCACTCCATGGTCGATTTCTTCCTGCTCATACAGGTAGCCGGCACCGGTGACGAGCTGCAGGGAATAAAGCGCGGCATAATGGAGATAAGCGATGCCATAGTGGTAAACAAATGTGACGGCGACAACGTGAAAGCCTGCCAGATGGCTGCACAGGGGTTCCGCAATGCGCTCCACTTCTACCCTACCCCCGAAAGCGGTTGGACTCCACGCGTACTCACCTACTCTGGTTTCTATGGCTTAGGTATCAAAGAGGTATGGGACATGATTTACGAATACTTCGATTTCGTAAAACAGAACGGCTACTTTGACTATCGCCGCCGACAGCAAAACAAATACTGGATGCGCGAGACAATAAACAATGCTTTGCTAAACGACTTCTACAACAACCCTACCATTAAGGAGGCACTGCAAATGATGGAGGAACGCGTGCAGAGCGGCGAGAAAACCAGTTTCATGGGAGCACACGACATACTTGAGCTTTATTACAAACATTAAGCACTTATGCCTCTATGGCAAGAACATAGCGGCATCATCATACAGAACCATGACGATAGAAATAGATAACGGCTCTGGATTCTGCTTCGGCGTTACCACAGCCATAGAGAAGGCGGAGGAGACTCTGAAATCCGGACAACAACTGAGTTGCCTGGGCGACATCGTGCACAATGGCATGGAGTGCGAGCGACTGCGTCGTCTCGGACTTGCCACTATTGAGCATGATGAGTTTGCCCGTCTGCACGATGCCACGGTACTGCTTCGTGCACACGGTGAGCCTCCAGCCACTTACAATATGGCAGAACGCAACAACATAACACTGATTGATGCCACATGCCCCGTGGTGCTGGCTCTTCAAAAGAGAATCAAGAAGAAGTATGAGGCTACGAAACTTGACACTTCCGGCAAGAAGAGCGACATCGTGATTTTCGGTAAGAACGGACATGCCGAGGTGTTGGGACTTGTAGGACAGACCGAAGGCAACGCCATTGTCATAGAGCATGCGGAGGATGCTGCAAAACTTGACTTCTCACACAACATATTTCTATATTCGCAGACTACGAAGTCGCTCACTGAGTTCCATAGGATAATAGAATATTGTAAGGAGCACATTGCGCCCGATGCCACCTTCCAGTCGTTTGATACCATTTGCCGACAGGTTGCCAACCGCATGCCGAATATATGCCAGTTTGCTACCAAGCACGACCTTGTCTTGTTTGTATGCGGCCGCAAGAGCAGTAACGGCAAGGTGCTTTACAATGCCTGCAAGGAACAGAATCCCAATACTCATCTTATTGAGGGACCTGACGAGATTGACGTGGCATGGCTGCAAGGCATCGACAGCATCGGTATATGCGGTGCCACCAGCACGCCGAAATGGCTGATGGAACAATGTAAGGAGAGGATTGAAGGATTGAAAAATTGAAGAATTGAAGGATTGAAGGATTGAAAAAATTAAGAATGAAAAAGATAACGATAGCAATAGATGGCCACAGCAGTTGTGGCAAAAGCACCATGGCAAAGGCTCTTGCCAAGAAGTTGGGATATATTTATGTTGACACAGGCGCAATGTACAGGGCTGTGACGCTCTACTGCATGCGCAACGACCTGTTTGATGCCGACGGCAACGTAAACACGGAGGCACTGCAGGCGGCTATGCCTGACGTGAAAGTGTCATTCAAGTTTAACGAAGAGACAGGACGCCCAGACACTTACCTGAACGGTGAGCGCGTAGAAGACATCATACGCTCTATTGAGGTATCAAACAACGTCAGCAAGGTTGCTGCCATCCCTTTCGTACGTGAGGCAATGGTTGACCAACAGCGTGAGATGGGCAAGGAAAAGGGCATCGTAATGGATGGCCGCGACATCGGCACCACGGTATTCCCTGATGCCGAACTCAAGATTTTCGTTACTGCATCGGCAGAGGTCAGGGCGCAGCGACGCTATGACGAACTGCAGGCAAAGGGTATGCCTGCCGACTATGACGACATACTGAAGAACGTGCAGGAGCGTGACTATATTGATTCGCACCGAGAGGTGTCACCTTTGCGCCAGGCTGACGATGCACTGCTGCTTGACAACAGCCACATGACCATAGAAGAGCAGGACGAGTGGCTGATGAAGGCATACGAACAGAGAATAAATTCCTAAACTGCAACAGACTATTTCCTGATTTCCAGGAACTGCAGGTATGCCTTTTTTACATCGGCATAGATATGGAAATTCAGGTTATTGTCCTTACAGAATTTGCGGAACTGCTGTAACTGCTGTTCATTCAGCAAACGCTCAAATGCCTTGCGCGACACCTTCTCAACCTTAGCGCCGCCATGCTGCAATTCATAAGGAGACGAAGCCGAGGCGATGTAATAGACATTCTGCAGGAGTATCTCACGACCGTCACCGCGTCGCTGGCACAACACGTCATAGCGAGGCCTGTCAAGTCCGGCAATATCTGAATTATACAGTCCTTCATTGGCAGATGTCGTCATATCCATTCCATAGGCAGCCCCTTGATAGCGAAACAACTGTTGCCAGTTACCATCGGTATGCAAAAGCAACTCCGTGTTGCCATTACGCATGATGACTTGCATCATCCTACCGTCACGCAACACGTATTTCTTGCCTTGCAGCACGACACACTGCGCCGGGGAGATACCCACGAGATGAACAAGACCATCTGCATGGTTCACATAATGCAGCAGGCTACCTTTGAGATGTATGTTATACAGGGCGCTGACACATACCTCATTAACGGAGATGCTGTCATCGTCAGTATGCAGTTCTGCTTTCTGAAACTCACCAAACAAATATGGCCACGACGTCTGCGGACGGTAATCGCTTTGGGCTATCGTCTTATCGGAATCGCTGACCGTGACCTGCGCATTGACTGACACACACATGGCAAGCATACATGCTGAAAGAATATTTTTTATTAACATGATGCAAAGGTAATATATTTTTTTAAATTGACAAAACGTACAAATCGTTTATTTACTAAATAACATGATTGTTTGTATAGCAGAGAAACCAAGCGTGGCACGCGACATAGCAAAGGTGCTGGGAGCAACGACGACACGCGATGGATATATAGAAGGTAACGGCTACCAGGTGACATGGACTTACGGACACCTGTGTACGCTTAAAGAACCCAACGACTACATGGATATGTGGAAACACTGGTCGTTGGGATCACTGCCTATGATACCACAGCGCTTCGGAATAAAGCTCATTAACCAGGAACACATAGTAAAACAGTTTGCCGTAGTGGAGAAACTGTTCAAGCAGGCTGACAGCATCATCAACTGCGGTGATGCTGGTCAGGAGGGTGAACTGATACAACGCTGGGTGATGCAGAAGGCTGGCGTGAAGTGTCCTGTAAAAAGACTATGGATATCTTCACTTACCGAAGATGCCATAAAGGAAGGGTTCAATACGTTGAAAGACCAGAAAGAATATGAACCTTTGTATCTTGCCGGACTGTCACGCGCTATTGGCGACTGGATATTAGGTATGAATGCCACACGACTTTACACCATTAAATACCGTGACAACCGCCAGCGCAGCAGCGACGGCGGCAGTGTCTTGTCCATAGGACGTGTGCAGACCCCTACCCTCGCCATAATAGTAAACCGTCAGAAGGAGATAGACAACTTCAAGCCAGAACCTTACTGGGTGCTGTCAACTATCTATCGTGACACGTTGTTTACTGCCACGAAAGGCAAGTTCACGTCAAAGGAAGAGGGCGAAGCTGCCTTCAGCGAGATAAAGGACAAGCCGTTTGAAGTTACATCGGTAACGAAAAAGAACGGCAAGGAGGCGCCACCACAATTGTTTGACCTCACAACGCTGCAGGTGGAGTGTAACAAGAAATTCTCATACACCGCAGAGACAACCCTGAACATTATACAGAGTCTTTATGAGAAGAAGGTAACCACCTATCCGCGTGTTGACACGCAGTACCTTACCGACGACATATACAAGAAATGTCCGCAGACACTGAACGGTGTCTTCCAGGTAAAGTTCAACGGCGTTGCACCATACGCCGACCTCGTACGTGCCATAGGTGGCAAGACACTCATAAAAAGCAAGAAGGTATTCGACAACTCTAAGGTTACCGACCACCATGCCATCATACCTACCGGCATAGTTCCGGCAGGACTTACCGACGTGGAGCGCAACGTATATGACCTCGTGGCACGCCGCTTCATTGCCGTATTCTATCCTGATTGCAAATTCTCTACTACCACGGTTGAGGGACAGGCTGGCGACGTGAAGTTCAAGACGACCGGTAAGGAGATTCTCGAACCTGGATACCGCGTTGTATTCGAGAAAACGAAATCTGCTGAGCAGAACACTGACGGCGAAGGAGAGAAGAAGGAGGATAGCGAAGAAAAGACGCTGCCTACATTCGTCAAGGGCGAAAACGGACCTCACGAACCTACGCTGACAGAAAAGCAGACTACGCCGCCACCTTATTATACAGAGGCTACCCTGCTCCGCGCCATGGAGACGGCAGGCAAGTTTGTTGACAACGAGGAACTGCGTGCTGCCATGAAGGAGAACGGCATAGGCCGTCCGTCATCCAGAGCTAACATCATCGAGACGTTGTTCAAGCGCCACTACATCAAACGCGAACGCAAACGAATAGTCGCTACCTCCATGGGTATTGCCCTCATTGACCTTATTCATGAGGAACTGCTGAAGTCGCCCGAACTCACCGGACTTTGGGAGAAAAAGCTGCGCGACATAGAGCAACGCAAATATGATGCAGGCACATTCATCAACGAACTGAAGCAACAAATCACAGAGATTGTAAACCAGGTACTGGCAGACAACTCTAACCGCAAACTCACATTCGAAGAAACGAAAAAAAACACTGCAAAGAAATAAACGACACTGCAAAACGATAAACATTTCTACATTTCACTATTAAAACACACTGAATAAGGCTCTAAAACGCGTCCTTTATTAATCTAAATCAAGAATAAGGCATAGAAAACGCAATTTTCTGTTAAAAGTTTTCTTGGGATGTTAGAAAGTATATACTTTTGCACACGAAACAAGGACAAACAGTGTCCCTGAATTCAAAAGTGATAAACATTTTTTATTAATCAAAAAGTGATAAACAAAATTTAAACACTATGAAGAAAATTCTTATGATCGCAGTTATGGCTGTAGCAGCTGTCTCTGCAAACGCACAGTGGTACATCGGTGGTAGCTTTGGTCTTAACTTCACAAAAGCATCTAAGGATGCAGACTCACAGACAACCCTTAACATCGCTCCTGAAGTAGGTTACAACATCAACGACAAGTGGGCAGTAGGTGCACAGGTTGGTTTCGGTATGGCTAACAACCTCACTAATGGTGTGGAGGGTAACCTCACAGGTACATCTTTCACTATTGCACCATACGCTCGTTATACATTTGCTAAGACTGGCATTGCATCTTTCTTCGCTGATGGTTATGTATCTTTCTCAAGCACTAACTTTGACGCATCAAGGAACTTCAAGTCTGACAAGTCTGGCTCTGTATTCTCAATCGGTGTTCGTCCAGGTGTTTCACTGAAGGCTTCTGACAAGGTTAGCCTCGTTGCAATCCTTGGCAACCTCGGCTACACCAAGGCAAGTGACGAACTCGGTGGTGGTTCTAACTTCGGCATCAACGCTGACAACACTGACATCAGCCTCGGTGTTTACTACAACTTCTAATCAAAAGATAAAATTTAATTATAAAAGCCTGCGAGCAGAAATGCCCGCAGGCTTTTTTATAAGCATACCATCGCAAAAGTAATCGCAAAAATACAACGAAAAAACAGAAATATTAGCAATGCTTATTGAATTCTATTAACATACGTCAAGAAAGATGAACATTTAGTATTGTTTTCCGCAAAAATTCTTCTTAGAAAGCAAAAAAGTATATACTTTTGCACACGTTTTTCAAAAAATGCAAAGAAAGAACAGGTATTAGGATAACATTTTTACTATTAAAAGCAATAAACTTTATTAATTAAAAGTTCTAAACAAAAAGATGAAAAAGATTTTCATGATTGCAGTTATGGCTGTAATGACAGTTGCTGCAAACGCACAGGATGAGAAGTATTATGGTTCTAAAGAGGGTGGTTTTGCAATCACATTCAACGCTAACCCAGTCCTCAACTACATCGGCAACATGTTTAATGGTACTCAGAACAACTCTGTTAAACCATTTGAAGGTCTTGACAGCGACAATCTGTTCGGTGGCACAACTATCACTGGTAAGTATTTCCTGAAGGACAACATCGCCATTGTTGGTGGTTTTGGTTTCAACAACAGCTACGATGTCACAAACAACTATGATAAAGCTGATGACATTGAGAAAGTAACTTCATACAAGAGAGTTTCTACTACCGCATTCCAAGCTATGGGCGGAGTTGAGTATCGTCTGCGTCCAGGTAAGCGTCTGCAGCCTATCTTCGGTGCAAACCTTGTATATGTTCACACAAACAAATGGACATATACTACAGTTACAGACGGAGAGAATGAAGGAAACTATGTATATAATGGTGCTCCTACAAACAAATTGGGACTTGCTCTGACAGCAGGTGTAGAATACTTCATTATTCCTCAGATTTCTCTTGGAGCGAATCTTGATTTCGGTGTTGCTAAAACTTGGAGACATTCTTCTTTCAACGTCGATCCAGAAAGCACACTCGTTAAGAGCTACGGAAGAATAGATGAGAAGGATACTTTCCTTAGCACAGGAAACTTCGGTGCAAACATTTCTCTTAACTTCTATTTCTAATAAAGATAAAGGACAGAAATAGATTTCAGGTGGGTTCTATAAATTAGCTTTGACAGATTTTCGGATTTATTTCGAGGGCAAAATGTTAG
>DGHL01000100.1 GCA_002392645.1 Prevotellaceae bacterium UBA3849 | reverse complement strand
CCTATGAGCTATAAGGACGTGACGATGAACACCACACCATGGTTCCACCGCGGCGGACTGCACTGTGCCGGTCCATGCCCTACTTTCTATGCAGGTGCAACACTCGTAATACTGGGTAAATTTGAAGCACGCACAGCTCTAAAACTCGTGCAGAAATACAAGATTTCTTTCGTAGTCGGTGTACCTACCGTACTCGAAGAACTGGCTGACGAACAGACCCGCCAGGGCTACGACATCAGCACTCTCAAGGGCATCGTCACCATGGGCAGTCCGTTGGAGCGCTCTGCCTGCATACGCTACCAGAAGGTGCTCACGCCAAACATCTTCAACGGCTACGGCACTACCGAGACGTTCTGGAACACCTTCCTGCGTCCGTTCGACCTGCCTGAGAACGCCGGCACTGCCGGTGCATCATGCGTTGACGATGACGTACGCGTAGTAAAGGTTTATGAGGACCGCAAGGCTGACCCAGACGATCTTGCTGCCACAGACGGCACGGAGGTTGGCGAGGTTATCATCTGCTCACCTGCCAAGTCGCCTTACATGTACCACAACAAGCCTGAGGAGACGGAAAAGAAATACTATAAGGGCTTCATCTACACTAACGACCTGGGCACGTGGGACGAGAACCAGTTCGTCACCATCGTTGGCCGCAAGGATGACATGATCATCTCATCAGGCGAGAACATCTACCCAACCGAGGTGGAGGCAGTGCTCAACACTCACCCTAAGGTGAAGGACTGCATCGTCACAAGTGTGCCCGACAAGGTGCGCGGCCAGATGGTCACAGCCTACGTCGTGCGCGCCGACCTCTCGCTTACTCCTGAGGAGCTCGACGAGTTCTGCAAGCAGAGCCCTGACATAGCAAACTTCAAGCGTCCTCGCTACTACCGCTTCACCGAGCAGATTCCTTTCAATGCCACCGGCAAGAAACTGCATGTGAAGATTAAGGAAACCGCCGAGGCTGACCTGAAGAACGGACTTCTATACAGACTATAAGAACGATGCCCTGTGTAATACGTCAATATACAACGTGCTACACAGGGCATTGCAAAAGTTGTAATATTACAAGGTAACTGCCATCAGATTACCATGTAAGAGCTATCAAACTGCACATAAATAACGGGATTTGCTCTTTAGGCAAAGAAAAAAGTATGGCTATCTCCATTGCGGACATAGCCATACTTTTTCAGTCTCTAATATAATTCCCTGCCCCACTGTGTATGTTGGAGCATGCACACGGCATCAATACGTTACCACAGGTGGCAGTTCCTTTGCCTGGTCTATCATGCGCTGCACCTCACTGAGTGCCGGCACGCGTCCAACGAGTTTCTTCTGCTCGTTAATCTCCTCAAGCTTAGGCAACAGGTTCTCCGCCTTACGGTTACGCAGTTCCTTGACGGTGTCAACGCCGGCAGCCTCCAGCAGCTCGGCAAACTGTCCTGCTATGCCGTTTATGCGCATCAGGTCGGCATGGTTCGTCCATTTCAGTATGTAGCCATGCACTATGCCCGTAGCCTCTTCCAGCTCCTTGCGTCCCTTCGGGGTGGCACACTTCTCCAGCAGGTCGTCTGTGGTATTGATGCCTGCGGCGGTCAGTTTCTCGGCATAGACTTCTCCTACGCCCTCAATGTCAATTACTTTGTAAGCCATAGTCTTTCGTTTTTTAATTGTTTAGTATAGTAATAGGTGTTACGTTTGCAAAGATAGCACTTTTTTCTTTACCAAACAATTTTTTTCCGTCTTTTTTTCCTTGCCTGCATAAAAAAGCGGGGCTGCAGCAGTGTCACTCCATCGTCATAACCTTCACCGGGCACGCCTTCACGCACTTGCCACACTTTATGCAGTCTGGGTGCAGATAGCCATTCTCCCCACCGCGACTCTCATACGGGGTGAGCTGCATAGGGCATACGCGGGCACAGCTCTTACACTTCATCTGGCATGCCTCACCTACCCTCACCGCCTTGTATGGCTTCGGCAACACCTTCCTGCGTGGCGCCACAAGGGCTGAGAGCGAGCCCATAGGGCAGAAGCTGCACCATGTGCGAGGGGCATAGACGAATGCCAGCACCACTGCCACCACCGATGTCGCCACTATTATGTTCCAGAACACGCGTCCCATGGCGTTCCAGTCGCCCCAGGCAAAGTACATCTGTATGCCGAACATTGCAAAGATGAAGCATACCATGAAGGTCCTGAATCCCACAGTGCGCACGAACCGCGGTATAGGTCTGTGCGGCGAATAGCGCGACAATACCCTGTCGAAGAAGTTACCGCGCGGACAGACATTGCCACACCAGTACCTACCCTTCCACACCGACGTCGCAACCGGTCCTACCATACACACCAGGGCTATGAGTCCCACAACGGGGAAAAACCAGCCTACCACAATGTAGGCAATGATAATCCAGTAAAGTGGATATCCCTTTACCGGGAAATGACGATGAAATCTGTTTTTCTCCATAACGTTCAATCTGTTTTTTCCTTTTCTCTTTCTCTCTCTCTTACAACAAAATAGATGCCAACATCTTTACGGTTGTTGGTGAAGAAGTATCGTAAAGGGACTTTGAACATATAGCGCAGCATCTCTCTCTTTATTCACATTGACTTAAGGTGGGTTCTAATAATTCCCACTGTCAGATTTTTGAATTTATTTCGAGGGCAAAATGTTAGCTGATAAGGGGGCATAGCGGGCTATGTGACCGCAGAAGCGAACAGTTCGC
>DGHL01000116.1:18171-19866 GCA_002392645.1 Prevotellaceae bacterium UBA3849 | reverse complement strand
CTGCAAAATGAGCTATAGGTCCAAATATATCAAATCCTATTAAAAAGTAAAAGGACTGACTTCACAGCCAGCCCATATACTATACAAAAACATTATGAACTTTATCTTATAACAAAAATACTTCTTTTTTCTGAGTGCAAAGTTACTAAGATATTCATAACTGTGCAATACCTAATTCATGGTATTTTTCCATAAGATACGCTTTTCTGTCGTCTTCAAGTCTTTTTTATACATGGGCAGAAATACTTTAAAAAGCACATCACCAATATATTGAAAGACAACCTAAGCATTATTCAATGTTATCTTCACACGCGATATACGCCTCTGTTCCTTCTTGAGTATCTCCATACTGATATCTTTATAGTTCAAAGATTCATGGATACTTGGAAAATCCCCCTTCAACTCAAGCAGCAGCCCAGCCAAGGTATCTGCATCTTCTACATCCTCAAAATAATTGTCATCGAGGGATAGATGACGGCAGAGATCCACCAACTTTGTCTTACCCTCAAAGACATATATATTATATGCCAGTTTAACATAGCTGTTTTCTTCCTCATCATACTCGTCACTAATCTCTCCCACTATCTCTTCCAGAATATCCTCAAGTGTGATGATACCACTTGTGCCACCGAACTCATCTACGACAACAGCAATATGCACCTTGTTTGTCTGGAATTCATGCAGCAAGTCATCTATCTTCTTTGTCTCTGGCACAAAATAGGCTGGTCTTACAAGACTCTGCCACCTAAAATTGCCCGGCTTTGAAATATGTGGCAACAGGTCCTTGATATACAGTATACCACGTACATTGTCGATGTTTCCCTGATATACCGGAATACGACTATAGTTGTTATCTATGACACATTGCAAGACATTCTTGAAAGGAGTGTTAATATCTATGTCGACAATATCCTGCCTGCTCGTCATCACTTCACGTACCATTTCATCAGAAAAACGTATTACGCCCTGAAGTAACTCTTTCTCTTCCTTGATCTCATTCTTGTCCGTCATCTCCAAAGCATGCTCCAGTTCATCAACACTGAGAACATGATTCTTTCTCTGCACGAATTTCTCCGCTATAATGCCAGACCCCAACAGCATCGTACCAATAGGCCAGAAGAATTGTCTGGCAAATAATATTCCGTCAACGACACGTCTGCAAAACGTCAATGGTGATATTCGCGAATACACCTTAGGAATTATCTCACCAAACAACAAAAGCAGGAAAGTAAGCAATATCGTTATGCAAAGAAACTGCAACCAGTACGCATCACCAAAGTCTATTATCTGGGCAAACACATAGTTTAGCAACATGATAATAGTGACATTGACGAAATTATTAGTAATAAGTATCGTTGCAAGTGTTCGTTCTGAATCCTTTCTCAACATCAGAATCTTGCTATCCCTGTCATTCTCATCATCCAATTCAGCTATGTCTTTTGGCGAAAGACTGAAGAAGGCAATTTCTGCACCACTAGCGAAACCAGACATTAACAATAATAAAACAGACAGCACCAGACATACTATCACAGTGATGCCTGGTGCTGTAACGTGTACCTCAGAAAATACTGATGTTATGCTTGTTATATCCACGAATAAAGTCTATATTATACGATTATGGTGGGTTCTAAAAATTCCCACGAGTTAAATTAGTCGATTATATGAATATCATTATGTCATATTTTTGTTTTCTTT
>DGHL01000116.1:16643-18040 GCA_002392645.1 Prevotellaceae bacterium UBA3849 | reverse complement strand
GGGAATTATTAGAACCCACCTTATAACTAAATGATAATGCTACATACTCCACACAACCTATCAGAATGGAGCTATGATTTCCTCAGTTGAATTGTTATCAACATTATCATTCCCCTTATTCTCTATATGAGAATTGTCAGGCTTTTGTTGCTGGTTTACAACAGACTGAGAACGTGGAGTCAGCAACTCCATATTATCAACTATTATCTCCGTTACAGTACGCTGTATACCTCTCTTATCATCATATTGACGATACTGCAACTTTCCCTCCACATAGAGTTTGTCTCCCTTGTGTACATACTGCTCTACCACTTTTGCCAAGCGGCGATAAAAGACGATATTATGCCACTCGGTACGGTCCGGAACACGTGTACCATTCTGCAAGGTATAGCCTTTCTCCGTCGTAGCCATACGTAATGTAGCCACTGCCTGATCAGCCTCATAATACCTCACCTCAGGCTCAACGCCTACATTGCCTATCAACATTACCTTATTCATATACTTCCTACTGAATTTTGTTTTGGGAAACCAAGGAAACGGCAAGTAAAGTTCTTGCCTTTTGCTGCAGGAAACTGTGATCTCTTATCTACACGTGAAGACAAATGCTCTACTATCCTATTATAGCAGTCCTGCTGCGAATTTGCTATGCAATGAACGGTAAATGACGTATCCCTGTATTCACATTTTCCCATATGATTCATTATGACACGTTTGAAATCAAGGGTACCTTCATACCATCCCACCAATGCTTCGTTAAGGCGTTTCTGCTCATTCGCCTTAGCCTCTGCCACGAGTGCGCTTTTACTTCTGACAGCCTTTTTTTCCTTAAAATCCTGCATTGTCTGCGCCTCTGTCTTGATAACAATAAAATAGACACGTGAACGCACCTTATATCTTTTAGGGAACAATACGCTACTGGCTACATAGTTTCGCAAGTCCTCTTCCAATTCCGGAGTTACCTCTATCTCTGACAGAGTAGATAGATAATCTATTGCCTCATCCACGTTGTGAACAAGAGTCTCATTATCAAAATATCTTAAATATATGTTCATTTCAAAATAATTATAAAATTATTATGATACTTGTGTTTTTGTATAATAAAATAGATTAAATTGATGATTGCTTAGGAAAATACTAAAATACGGAACAAAAAAAGAGCGGAAAACGGGACTCGGACCCGCGACCCCAACCTTGGCAAGGTTGTGCTCTACCAACTGAGCTATTTCCGCAAAATAAGTGAAGAGGAGGAGACTCGAACTCCCACGTCGCAATTGACACTACCCCCTCAAAGTAGCGCGTCTACCAATTCCGCCACCTCTCCAGTTTATTTTACAATACAAAGAGTAACATTTATTCTTTATATAGGTGCCCAAAACAGGACTCGAACCTGCACGTCT
>DGHL01000116.1:11338-16580 GCA_002392645.1 Prevotellaceae bacterium UBA3849 | reverse complement strand
CGACACACGCACCTGAAACGTGCGCGTCTACCAATTCCGCCACTTGGGCATTTTAAATCACCAAGAATAAATAATCTTCTTGTTGTTCCATTAAGTGAGCGGAAAACGGGACTCGGACCCGCGACCCCAACCTTGGCAAGGTTGTGCTCTACCAACTGAGCTATTTCCGCATTTCAAACTCCTTAAAACCTCTCTTTAAAAGACTGTTTTAAGGTGCATTTCCCTAAATGCGATGCAAAGGTACTGAGTTTTTTGCAACCATGCAAATTTTTGATAACTTTTTATTTGAATTCATGCAAAAAACCGCCTAAATTTGATATATATCAACCGAAATAAGACCTATTCTGCGCTTTTTCGTGTTATTTTAGTGCAATCCGTTAGCAAAGGCCATTGCATCCATTTTCTTCCTTCCACTAGGCTGCACCGTCACCAATTCCAATAAAAAGTCGGAACATTTCACGTAACAATGCTTTTTTTCCTTTACGAACGTGCCAACAGGAACACATTCTGCCATTTCTTCACATTTATTGGTTTTATAGATCTTCATCTCCATATCAGAGCCATCCGGCATCTTCACTATCCCCCATGCACCGGGTATAGGAGAGAGTCCTCGTACGAAATCATACACTTCCTTTGCAGGCTTACCCCAATCTATACGACATGAATCCTTAAACAACTTCGGAGCATCGTGCAGTTTCTCTCCACACGCACACATGTCATCCTGCATTACAGACAGCACCTTTCCTTCTCCTTCTATTATCTTATCCACGGTTTCCAGTGCAGCCTTTGCTCCAAGTTCCATCAAGCCATCATATACATATTCCACATCTGCATCATCCGGAATATCGAATTTATGCTGCAGTATCACGCGTCCTGTGTCTATATCATGATCAAGGAAGAAGGTTGTCACGCCCGTCTGAGTCTCACCATTTATAATAGCCCAGTTAATCGGCGCAGCGCCTCTATACTGCGGCAACAATGCTGCATGCACATTAAACGTACCGAATCTCGGCATATCCCATACTATTTCAGGAAGCATCCTGAATGCCACTACTACCTGCAAATCGGCATTATAGCTTCTAAGTTGCTCTACGAACTCCGAATCTTTCATCTTCTCCGGCTGCAATACAGGAATACCTTTCGACAAAGCATAGTTTTTCACTTCCGGAGCCCTCAACACCGAAGCATGCCTGCCCACCGGCTTATCCGGCTGCGTAACGACAGCCACTACATTATATTCATTCTCTACAAGTGCTTTGAGCGTACCCACGGCAAACTCCGGAGTACCCATAAAAACTATCCTTAAATCTTTTTTTGTCATTTCTTCTATATTTATATAGTATTACAACGACCTGTCGCCTTATCTAAATGATTAATCATTGCTCAGGTCCGCAACCATTTGTCTATACTGACTATACAGATGGACTCTTGAAATGTATCCATACAAATGTCCTTCCTCGTCCATCACCGGCAAAGACTCCGAATTATAAGTCTCAAACGCCTTCATTATGTCTTCCATAGGATCTCCAAGTCTCAGTTTCGTCGGAGGGGGCGTCATCAGCTGCACCACCTTGAAGTGATGGTACAGCTCCGTACGAAATACAATATGCCTTATTTCCTTCAAGACTATTTCCCCAACAAGCGCACCAGCCTTGTCAACAACAGGTAACACCTCTCTGTGGCTATTGCTCAGTGCATGCACCAAGTCACTAAGTTCCATATCTTTGTTTATGATAGGATAGTCGCGCTCTATCACCGAATCAAGCGTCATCAACGTAAGCACGCTCCTATCCGTATGATGCGTTATAAGCTTTCCTTGCCTTGCAAGACGCATACCGTATATACTATGGGGTTCAAATGCCAATATAGTAAGGTATGCACATACACTGACAATCATCAACGGCATAAAAAGCGCGTAGCCCGCCGTCAGCTCTGCTATCAGGAATACGCCTGTCAACGGTGCATGCATCACGCCCGACATCACTCCCGCCATTCCCAGCAAAGCAGCATTTTCTTCTGGCACGTACGTACCTATATTATACATATTCCATATACGGGCAAACAAGAAGCCTGCAAAAGCACCGATAAACAATGAGGGAGCGAACGTTCCGCCACATCCTCCACCACCATTAGTGCTTGCCGTTGCGAACGCCTTTGTCAGTACCACGCATCCTATATACAACAATAGCATATAAGTTCCGCCACCATAGAATATGGAGTTTTGCATTACCCTATTCCAATCCGCAGTGTCCGAGCCATCCAAGAGAATATTTATAGAATGGTAGCCTTCACCATACAACGAAGGGAAAAGGAAAATCAGCACACTCAGGGTAAGTCCGCCAAGCACGAGTTTCGCATAACGATTTTTCATCCTTCCGAACACGCCCTCACAAGCAGTCATCATCCTAATGAAATACAGTGATATCAGTCCGCAGAAGATACCCAGCAATATATTTGACGGAACCCTGCCTACCTCCCACGGATGCACTAACTGGAAATCAAACAACTTGTCCTCACCCATGAAAATATAGGTAAAGCATGTCGCTGTCACACTGGCTATAAGTATCGGAGATATGCTTGCCATCGTCAAATCTATCATCAGCACCTCTATGGTAAACACCAATCCTGCAATAGGAGCCTTGAATATGCCGGCAATGGCTGCTGCTGCGCCACATCCGACAAGCAGCATCAGCGTCTTATTATTCATCCTGAATTTCTGTCCGAGATTACTTGCAATACTCGAACCTGTCAGTACTATAGGTGCCTCTGCTCCCACAGAACCTCCGAAGCCGATAGTTATAGCGGATGCAACGACAGATGACCAGCAGTTATGAGCTGCCAGACGACTACGCTTTGAGGATATGGCATACAATATACGGGTAATACCATGCGATATGTTATCTCTCACAACATATCTTATGAACAGCATCGTGAGCCAGATACCCACCACAGGAAATACCAGGTACAAACCATTGTAGCCCGTAACCGTAATAAGATTCCATACGAATTCCTGCGCCAGACGTATCATGGTATGCAACAGGTATGCCGCTATGGCAGCAAACATACCCACCAAGAAAGCCAACACCAATGTAAATTGGCGGTCAGAAAGATGGCGCTGTCTCCATGACAATATATCATCGAACCATCCCTGCAGCTCTTTCTTGCCATTCTTGCCAGTATTTGAAATAGAACTTAATTGCAACTACCTATTCCTCTATTATTTAACGTATTATCGTAACTTCTCCGTTACTCTTCAGTTTAATTATCGATGATGGTTTATGTGGCTGATGCTCATTTCTGCGCGACTTGCATACATAGTCCACACTGTTTATTATCTCCTCTGAAATATCCGAATAGTTCTGAGCCGTCGGCTCACCGCTAATATTCGCACTCGTTGACACCACAGGCTTCTGCATACGATAGCACAACTCCTTTGAAAATTCTTCCTGAGTAATTCTCATTGCTATACTACCATCCTCTGCTATCAAGTTGGATGCCAAACCATCTGCACCATCCAATATCACCGTAGTGGGACTCGTTGCGAGATTCATCACATCCCATGCCACGTCCGGCACATTCCTAACATACCTCTGTATGCGATTGTCTGAATCAACAAGACAAATCATTGCCTTTGACTCTTCACGTTTCTTTATCTTATAAATCTTCGCAACAGCCTCCGCATTAGTGGCATCACACCCTATTCCCCATACCGTGTCAGTTGGGTAAAGTATCACGCCACCCTTACGCATACATTCCACTGCAGCTTTTATGTCATCTGAATTTACCATCTTTTCCTAACCTTTTCTTTTATTACGATGGGAATTAACAGAACCCATTTTTTTACTTTCTACATTTCACGTGGCTTCAGACTTGCAGCTCCTAACACGGCAGCTGATGCTCCCTCAAGTGACGACAACATAAACTTTGCCTTCCCCTTGAATATAGGCATTACGTTTTCTTCGTATGCCTTCTTTACCGGCTCCAACAGCAAGTCCCCGGCCTTGGCAAGACCGCCAAAGAATATGAAAGCCTCTGGTGAAGAGAACACTGTCATCATCGCACATGCCTCGCCAAGTATCTGTCCCGTATATTCAAACACCCTTTTTGCAAGTTCATCACCTTTCTGTGCAGCAACAGCCACATCATAGGATGTAATCTCGCCTGCTGGTATTTCTCGTAAAAGCGATGGCTCTGCACTCTCCTTGCAGAACAGCTCTGCCGTGCGCGCCACACCAGTAGCCGAACAATACGTCTCAAGGCATCCTTTTCTACCGCAGCCACACAGACGACCGTCCTCTTTCACACGCAGATGTCCCAACTCGCCGGCATTGCCGTCATATCCATACACCAATTCACCGTTGCACACTATGCCCGACCCAACACCGGTACCGAGTGTCAGCACGATGAAATCTTTCATGCCTTTTGCCACGCCGAATGTTTTTTCTCCTATGGCAGCGGCATTGGCATCATTCGTCAGAGTGACAGGCAAGCCTCCCAAGCGCTCACTGAACATCTTTGCCAACGGCACCTTGGTATCATGCGCCCATGAGATATTCGGAGCGAACTCTACGCTTCCACTCAGTATATTTCCGTTAGGCGCACCTATTCCCATATATCCTATCTTGCCAACTCCTCCTACTTTTTCTATTATTGGAGACAGGCTCTTTATAGCTGCGTCAACATAAGCGTCGGCATTGTCGTAGCCCCTGGTTTTCATAGAGGTCTGCTCAACTATCGTGCCTTGGCTGTCCACTATGCCAAACACACTGTTTGTACCGCCGAGGTCAAGTCCTATGCTGTATTCCATATGGATAATTACTTTACAAGTCCTTTTTCAAGATACTCTGCGAGGTTTGTGCGCATGACACTTGCTACGTGGTCTGCAGCAACTTTCTCCATGTCATGCTTCACCATAATCTGCACGAGCTGTTCAAACGTCGTCGTCTGAGGGTTCCATCCCAATTCGCGCTTTGCCTTTGAAGGGTCACCCCAAAGGTTCACCACGTCTGTAGGACGATAGAAGTCTGGAGAAACCTCCACAAGTGTCTTGCCCACCAGGTTCTCCGGACCCTTTACGCAAACGCCCTTCTCTTCCAGGCCTTCACCCTTGAACTCCAGTTCTATGCCTGCAGCCTTGAACGCATAGTAGGCAAATTCCCTTACAGAGTGCTGCACACCTGTTGCTATCACGAAGTCTTCCGGCTTGTCGTGCTGCAATATGAGCCACATACACTCCACATAG
>DGHL01000116.1:0-11275 GCA_002392645.1 Prevotellaceae bacterium UBA3849 | reverse complement strand
TAGTCCTTTGCATAACCCCAGTCTCTCAGGCTTGAAAGGTTACCGAGATAGAGTTTGTCCTGCTTTCCTTGTGCTATTCTCGCAGCAGCAAGTGTTATCTTTCTCGTCACGAATGTCTCTCCACGACGCTCTGACTCATGGTTAAACAATATGCCTGAGCAGCAGAACATGTCATAGGCCTCTCTGTACTCCTTGATAATCCAATAACCGTAGAGCTTTGCCACAGCATATGGTGAATAAGGATGGAATGGTGTGTCTTCGTTCTGTGGCACCTCTTCCACCTTGCCGTAGAGCTCTGAGGTAGAAGCCTGGTATATCTTACATGTCTTCTCCAAATGATTGGTGCGCACTGCCTCAAGTATTCTCAGTACGCCCACCGCGTCAACATCCGCGGTAAACTCCGGAGCATCGAAACTCACCTGCACATGGCTCTGCGCAGCAAGGTTGTATATCTCAGTAGGCTGTACCTGTCCCACGAGTTTCACAAGCGACATAGAGTCACCCATGTCTGCATAGTGCAAATGGAAGTTAGGAGTACCCTCAAGGTGTGCTATACGCTCACGGAAATCCACTGATGAGCGACGTATTATACCATGTACCTCGTATCCTTTTGCAAGAAGGAATTCACTCAGATATGAGCCATCCTGACCCGTTACGCCTGTAATAAGTGCAATGTTCTTATTTGCCATTTCAAAAATCTCTTTTTTTTGGGTAGTTTATAGTTAAATAGCTTTCTTATTAATTTTCCAGACTCTCCCTATACCATTGAAACAAGCGTCCTACGCCGTCTTCAATCTCCACCTTATGGGTCCATCCGAGCCTGTGCAGTTTGTCAACGCTGATCAACTTACGCATCGTGCCGTCCGGCTTACTTGAGTCGAAGATTATTTCTCCTTCGAAGCCAACGACTCGTTTAACCAACTCCGACAACTCTCGTATTGTCAACTCCTTACCAGTACCTACATTGATGTGGCAGTTCCTTATTTCACCGAGTGAAGGTATTGCTCCGCCACGTCCTGCAGAATGGTTTCTGTCAACTGCGCCATCTACGCTTGCGCCATAGTGCACGCTGGAATATTTCTCGATGCCTATGATATCTTTGAAGTCCACATTGAGCAGACAGTGCACGCTGGCATCTGCCATATCTTCACTCCAGAGGAACTCACGCAGTGGCTTTCCCGTACCCCACAGCGTAACCTTGTTGTCCTCTATACCATACTTTGCAAGTACATCCAATATCTCTTTCTCTGAAGACTCACCCGTGACACCTTCCACCGGTCGCTTGGTCATATCTGTCTTTATGGCCTGCCAATCCTGCTCATGAATAAGTTTTGCGAGATATATCTTCCTCATCATTGCCGGCATGACGTGAGAGTTCTCCAGATGGAAGTTATCATTAGGACCATAAAGGTTCGTAGGCATTACGGAAATATAGTTGGTACCATACTGCAGGTTGTAAGACTCACACATCTTCAGACCTGCAATCTTTGCAATCGCATATTCCTCGTTAGTATATTCCAATTCTGATGTCAGCAGACAGTCTTCCGACATTGGCTGCGGTGCATTCTTAGGATATATGCACGTAGAACCCAAGAACAGAAGTTTCTTCACGCCATGGGCATATGCCTCGCTGATGACGTTGCACTGTATCTTCATATTCATCATCATGAAGTCGGCACGATATAGCGAGTTTGCCATTATGCCACCTACGAAGGCTGCAGCCAGCACCACTGCGTCGGGCCTCTCTTCATCAAAAAAGTTCTTCACTGCCTGCTGGTCAGTAAGGTCCAATTCCTTATGCGAACGTCCTACCAGGTTGTCATATCCCCTGGATTTCAGGTTCCTCCATATTGCAGAGCCTACAAGTCCGTTATGGCCTGCAACGTAAATTTTACTATTTTTATCCAACATTTTACAATTAATGTATTTTCTGTGGTGCAAAGATACAAAATATTTTCGACATTACGCACACATTTGTGGATTTTAAAGTAAAAAAATGTTTTTGTACATGTATCTTACACAAATAGAAAAGGTAGCTGCAATACGAAATAGCAGCTACCTTTATTATCAATAAAAGTTCAGATATTAATCTTTTTATTTGTTCACCTGGAACTTGGTTATGCCGTCCTTGATGAAGCCAACGATCTGGTTTGCTGCTGCAAGACCGGCGTTGGTGTTTGCCTCTGCTGTCTGTGCACCCATTTTCTTAGGTGTAGAGAAGTAGCGGCCCTCGAACTTAGCGAAGTCAGCGTCTGCGTCTGGCTTGATGTCGGTGATGTACTTCAGGTCCTCACGCTCTGCCATCAACTTCAGCAGTCCAGCCTCGTCGATAACCTCCTTACGAGCGGTGTTAATCAGGATAGCACCCTTCTTCATTGTGTTGCACAGGTCATAGTTGATAGACTGCTTTGTCTCTGCTGTTGCAGGGATGTGGAGTGAAACGATGTCAGCCTCCTTGAAGAGATCTGCCTGAGATGCCATAGCCTTTACGCCTGCAGCCTCGATAACGTCAGCTGGGCAGAATGCGTCGTATGCACAAACCTCCATGCCGAAGCCCTTGGCGATACGTGCCACATTACGACCTACATTACCGAAGGCAAGGATACCGAGCTTCTTACCCATCAGCTCTGAACCAGCCTTGCCGTTGTAGAAGTTACGTACGCAGTAAACGAGGAGACCGAGTACGAGCTCTGCCACTGCGTTAGCGTTCTGTCCTGGAGTGTTCATAACCACGATGTTGCGTGCAGTAGCAGCCTCGAGGTCAACATTGTCGTAACCAGCACCGGCACGAACAACAATCTTCAGGTTCTTGGCAGCATCCATCACCTCTGCGTCTATCTTGTCAGAGCGGATGATGATAGCGTCAACGTCTGCTACAGCTGCGAGGAGCTGTGACTTTTCTGTATATTTCTCGAGCAGGGCGAGTTCAAAACCTGCCTTCTCAATGATTTCCTTAATTCCGGCAACGGCAGGAGCTGCAAATGGCTTCTCTGTTGCAATCAAAACTTTTGCCATAATATTATAAAAGATTTAAGAATTGAAGAATTGAAAAACTGAAGTTCAAACATTAAATGTATGGCACCTCAATTTTTCAATTCCATATTTATTCAATTTATTATAAATTAGTGCTTAGCCTCAAATTCCTTCATGCAAGCTACGAGTGCCTCACAACCCTCGATTGACATTGCATTGTAGCAAGAAGCGCGGAAGCCACCAACGTCACGGTGACCCTTGACACCTACCATACCCTTCTCTGTAGCGAAGGCGAGGAACTCATCCTGCAGGTCCTGATACTCAGGCTTCAATACGAAGGTGAGGTTCATCAGTGAGCGGCTGTCCTCCTCTGCTGTACCAACGAAGAGCTTGTTGCGGTCAATCTCACCGTAAACGATTTCTGCACGCTGCTTAGCGAGCTTGTCCATTGCTACTACGCCGCCGTGAGCCTTGATGTAACGGAGGTTCATCAGTGCAGAGTAGATAGGCACTACAGGAGGAGTGTTGAACATAGAGCCCTTCTTCACGTGTGTGCGGTAGTCAAGCATTGTAGGAATCTGACGTGACACCTTACCGAGAGCGTCCTCCTTAACGATTACGAATGTAACACCTGCCATAGCGAGGTTCTTCTGAGCACCACCGTAAATCATGGTGTACTTGCTTACGTCGATAGGACGTGAAAGGAAGTCAGAAGACATATCTGCTATCAATGGCACTGGAGAGTCGATGTCATAACGAATCTCTGTACCATAGATGGTATTGTTTGAAGTGATGTGCAGGTAGTCTGCGTCTGTAGGAATTGTGTAGTTCTTTGGGATGTATGTGAAGTTCTTGTCTGCTGACGAAGCAATCTCTACAACCTCACCGAAGAGCTTAGCCTCCTTCATGGCCTTTGTAGCCCACACACCTGTGTTGAGGTATGCTGCCTTCTTCTCAAGGAAGTTGTATGGAACCATACAGAACTCAAGTGAGGCGCCACCACCGAGGAACAACACCTTGTAACCCTCTGGAATGTCGAGGAGCTCCTTCATCAAAGCCTCTGCCTCATCTACTACTGGCTGGAAATCCTTAGCGCGGTGGCTGATTTCCATAAGTGAAAGTCCTGAG
The DNA here is from genome assembly GCA_002392645.1 of Prevotellaceae bacterium UBA3849. Lineage (GTDB taxonomy): Bacteria > Bacteroidota > Bacteroidia > Bacteroidales > Bacteroidaceae > Prevotella. Next base: position 7,174 of record DGHL01000116.1, on the reverse strand, counting down.
TTGTTAAAGTCAAGACAAGCTGCAGCAGTCTGCTCAATCACCTCACGTGGGAGAATTGATGGACCTGCATTAAAATTGTACTTCTTCATTTGAATTGTTATTTTCTAAAATGACTTATTTTGCCTATTTTATGTTTTTAGACTGCAAAGTTACATATTTTTTATGAAAAAGACAAGAAAAGTTGCACATTTTTGGCATTTTGCGCAAAAAAACATCTTTTTGCTTACATTATTTCGCTAAAATGACAAGCAGACTTATCAATATTCCAAAAATAAAGATATTGCGTGCCGTTTTGCCCAAGGTCTGATTGAGTGCCTTTCCTTTCCCTATCCGGCGCATCTCGTTCCATGTAGAGGTATGAAAGAAATACACGCCGAAACACATTATTATATTAAGGTTACTCCAACCGAACTCGAAAAGCACTATGCACAGCGCCACCGGCACGAGGAACATATACAGCCATTCCGTGCGTTCCTTGCCTATTAACACCACCAATGTCTTTTTCCCTGCATTGCGGTCATTGTCTATGTCGCGGTAGTTATTGACTATCAGCAGCGTGTCTGTCATCAGTCCGTTGGCAATTCCCAGGAGCCACGGCATCATCTGCAACGACTGGTATTCTGGCGGCACCACTACATAATACGTACAGCAGCACGGCACAATGCCGAAGAACACCACCACGAGCACGTCGCCCAGTCCCAGCTGTGCCAGACACACCGTATAGAGGAAGCAGAACACCACGCACGCTGCGCCCACGGCAATCATCTCCCAACCGCCATACCATGCCAGCGGCAGTCCCACCAGACACGCAAGCGCCGTCGTCACGCCTATGGCAATGCGCATGGCAGGCATCGTCACCCACCCTTGCTGGCAAGCCCTTGGCGGTCCGAGGCGCTCCTCGTTGTCACGTCCTTTCTTGCAGTCATAATAGTCGTTGATGAAGTTGGCATCTATCTGCATTATGAAGGCAAAGAGGAAACACAGCACCAGAGCCCCCCACTCTATCAAACTAACATCCTGTACCTGGTACCAAGCATACGCACCTCCCAGCATCACCGGCACCGCAGCACCCGTAAGCGTCTTAGGCCTTGACGCCAGCACCCATGCTTTCGCAGAGTTTCTTTTCATATTTATGTTTACTACTGTCATAAAATTCACTTTTTACATTCCAACTCTCAACTCTCCGCTCGGCACGCAGTGACGCTTTGCTCTCGCAAAGAACTTTCAACTTTCATCTCTCAACTTTCATCTCTCAACCATAACATCCCTGCCGGGCACCTTGTCCCAGTCAAACAGAGGCAGAAGCGCCCCGGGAGACACCGGTGCCGGCGTAGGCTGCAGATTAGCATGATAAGCCAACAAGCCAATGATATCCTCAGCCGTATGAGTGGTGCGTAAGCACCCCATATCAAGGGCTGCATCACGCTTTGACAAACGCTGTCCGTCTGCATTTATCAACAAAGGCAGGTGGATGAACTGCGGAGAAGGAAAATCCAATTGCGTGGCAACATATATCTGCTGTGCAGCAGACAGCAACAAATCCCTGCCACGCACCACCTCGTTGACACCCATCAAGGCATCATCTATGACCACCGCCAACTGATAAGCCCATGCACCATCCTTGCGACGTATTATGAAGTCACCTACGTGCGTGGCGAGGTTCACGCCCTGCACACCATAATGCCCATCGGTGTATATTATCTCCTCATCGGGCACTATCAGACGCGTGGCAGCAGGTCCCTTACGCATCAGCAACGCATTATCAGGTCCCGGTCGGCATGTACCTTTATACACTATTCGTCCGTCGCTCTCATGCGGTGCCTGCGTGGCAAGAATGTCATTACGGGTACAATAGCAGGGGTACGTCATCCCCTTCTCCCTTAGCAGATTGAAATAATGCTCATAGATGTCACCGCGCTGACTCTGATATACGGGTGCACCGTCCCATGTAAGTCCGAGCCATTCCAGATCGCGCATCAGCTGGTCGGCATATTCCTGACGAGAGCGTGCCGGGTCAATATCCTCTATACGCAGCAGCCACTCCCCACCCTTGCTTTTGGCAGACAGCCACGAGAGCAGAGCGCTGAACACATTACCGAGGTGCATGCGTCCTGTTGGAGAAGGTGCGAAACGCCCCCTTATGATTGTCAAATCGTCATTCATCAATAAACAACACTGTTGTTACTTATAATACCCTCTTCCTGTTTTTTCTGTCTCTCCTCCCCCATTTCATCGTGCAAAGTTACAAAAAAATAGCATGCCTTCACAGAGGTTTGACAAACTTTAACAACATGACAGTCCATCTTACACATTCCATTCTTCCCCTTTTTTCCCGATTTCTACTGCAAATATACAAAATTTGGGCACGAGGTTGCAAGTGTTTGCTTGTTTTTTAACATTTCGGCATAGTACCAAAGCTTGTGAATCGTACATGAAAAGCACAAGAATTAACATTTTATACGAAAATTAACATTTAGTTTTCGGGACACGGATTTATATTCCGACCACGGATTTAACTCTAAGCATGAAAAAGCAGGAGCCCCACAAATAGAGACTCCTGCCCATGCTTGTCGTTTTGCACAGTCATATTCCTCATGGAGTTGCTCCCCAGCAGAGCTCCACTATGCTTCAGACTGCGAGGCAAAGTTACAACTTCCATTTGATTTGGCAATGAGATAACTGGAAAAAGTCATCCTGCAATTTGAGCTATTGAATACCTACTACGCAATTTTATCCTGCAAAATGAGCCATACGCCAAAAATCTCTTTTCTCTTTTCTCTTTTTGGGGCACCCGTGGGGGCGAATAAAGTTTTGGGGGGAGTTTATTATTAATTATATTTTAATATAATAATAATAATTTATCTTATATTATATAATAATAATACGCACGCGAGGCTCAACACTAAAAAAGAGAAAAGAGAAAAGAGAAAAAGAGATTTTGCAACCACTGGTGAGCCTTAACCACGAATTTACACTGATTTGCACGAATTACCATCCAGACGGAAAATTCGTGTCCATCCGTGCAAATTCGTGGTTACAAAAACAAAGACCATCCGTGGCACTTGCCAGTTGAATTCGCGTGTTGTTAATTTTTGTATAAAGTGTTAAATCTTTTGTTTTCCATGCGTTGTTGACAAGCTGAATACTTTACATATTGGTACATTTTTCTGTATAGCTGGCAAATGGATGGAATTCAGCGAGTTGTAGAGGCGGTGCTTTCCTGCTTGCTAAAGTATAGCTTTCAGGGTGTCATTCGATAGCTTTCACGCTATGGAATATGCCTGATGAGAGTATAAAAGATATTCTATGAGCATTAACGAGAGAAACTGACATTTTGGTACTATACCGAAATGTTAAAAATTTGCCTATCGCTTGCAACCTCGTGCCCAAATTTTGTATATTTGCATCAGAAATCGAAAGATAACGCCACTCTACAATGCAAAAAAGCCCCACCACCGACCTCATCACATCATCCTTCCCTCCTCACATACAGCATAGTCAAAACAACAAAACTATTAAAACAAACAAAACTATTAAAACAAACAAAACTATTAAAACAAACAAAACCACATGACGAAAACAAAGACTACAACGAATGCTTTTCGGCCACAGAAGGCAAAACGAAGACGACCACAGATGGCACTGATTAAACTGATTTAGCTTCGCACTACATAGCCATTGCACTGATTGTGAAGGGATTGCACAGAGGTTAACTGACTGCAGATATCACTTCTGCACCTTCCACCAGTTTCTCCACGTCCTGCCGGTGGTTCTCTTTTCTCTTTTCTCTTTTCTCTTTTTTACAGTAGTGGTGGCGGACTTCGTAGTTGTGGGGACGGTCTCTTCTCTTACCACGTTGGTGGGTTGCGTGCCCCATGAAGTAGTATAGGCATTGCTTGTCTCCTCACCGGTGATGTTCAGCGTACGGTTTACCTGGCGAGGCTTGTCGCGCAAGGAGTGTGAGAAGAGCCAGTCGTATGTCTTCTGCAGATAGAAATAGCTGGCATAGACGCTGTGGGAGCCGCCCTGCATCCAGTCGTAACGCAGCAGTTTGTCCTTGCCTTTGCTCTGCAGATAGCTTACCACCTGCTGTGAGCACTTGATATCTACCGAGGTGTCGGCAGTGGCATGCATTATCCACAGGCATGTCTTGCCCAGTCCGTCGGGCTTGCTTGACGAGCAACCGCCACAGAAGGCTATGGCAGCGGCAATCTTCTCTGGATATGCATTGACGAAGTCCATGGTGCCGTAGCCTCCCAGACTCATGCCGAGCACATATACGCATGATTCGTCAACGGGCAGGTTGCGCTTTGCCCACTCAAGGAGGGCGTTCAGTTTCTTGGGTTCCCATGAGCTCTGCGACTGCGGTGCTATGACGATGGCAGGCAGTGACATTCCGTCTGACAGTGCATCGACGGTGCCATAGCTGCGCACCTTCTCGAGGTCTGTGCCGCAGCATGATGCTCCGTGTAGGTAGAACACGAGTGGCAGGCGTCTGCTGGCATCGTAGTTCTTGGGGGTATAGAGCCAGAAGTCGTAGTTGTCTGTTGATATCTTCTTATGTGTGGTGAGTGTACCTTGCCCTACCCTGTTCTGGGCGGCAATGGTCAGCGCTGCTGTCAGGCAGATGATTAGCAGATAGATTTTCTTTCTCATAACGTATATATTTATTTTAGTTTTCCCACAGATTACTCAGATGAACACAGATTTTTAACAACTTTTTCTTTGGAACACAAATCACTCGAATGACACGAATGTTTGTTCGACACTGATTTCCTCTTTTGAACAACTAATTAAAACTAATTATACGGATTATTCTAATTTTTAATTTGTGCAATCCGTGCAATCCGTCTTAATCCGTTGTTTTGTTATATCTGTGTTATCTGTGAAATCTGTGGGAAGACATTCGTTTTATTTGTATTATTCTTGCTGTTGCAAGCGTCTCCTTACGTCGCCGAGCGCGTGTTCAAAATAATCTGTGAGACCTGTGGTTGAATTATAATCACGCTAACGACGCGAATATTTGTTCAAATATCTGTCGGAGTTGCTGACGGTCATTGATGATGCGGCGCAGCTCTCGCAGGTTCTGTTCATTGTCTGAGCCGGCAATCCAGAGTTTGATGTATCCGGCAGAGGAATACTTCTGTTGCAAGTGCTCAACGAAACGGTCCCAGTGCTCCTCCTTGGTCTTCTCCGGGTAGTGAGCCAAGCCGAACTGTATAGTACGGCGTATCACAGACATAGGCTCGAGGTCGCGGTCTGCCTCTGCCACAATCTTTCCGTAGATGTTGCGAGGGGCACGCGAGGCACTGGCACGATGGTCTTCCACTGCCTGGCGCATTATCTCTATCTGCTGGGCAGAGAACCATTTATCCAAACGTCTGTCAGCCTTCAGTATCTTACCGCTCTCTATGTGGTGAGTGGCACGTTCCACCTCCAGCCCCAAGTCATGGTATGCCGCCACCACGTATGCCATGTTGATGTCAGCCCCCATCTTTCTTGCCAACTGCACAGAAGCCTTGATGACTCGGTTTACGTGGGTCATATTATGAGCAGCGTCGAACGCATTATACCGTTTCAGTATATTGCGCTCGACGAACTCCATTATGTCAAGTGAAACATTGCTTTGCATTAATTATGCATTAATTATGCATTATAAATTATGCATTCTTGCTTTGGCAAGCGTCACTGCGTGCCGAGCGATGCATTATGCATTAATTTACAGTTTCAGGTCCTTCAGCACCTGAGCTATCTTCTGGCGTGTGGTGACGCGGGTAGGAACGAGCGGCAGGCGCAGCACGTTCTTCAGCAGTCCCATCTCGCTCATCAGTGCCTTGACACCTGCTGGGTTGCCGTCAACGAAGAGCAGGCTGTAGAGCTCAGTGAACTTATGGTGTATCTTCTGAGCCGCTGCATACTCACCGTTGAACTCAAGGCGTATCATGCGTGAGAACTCCTTTGGCAAGGCATTGCCGATGACTGATATTACACCTACGGCGCCTGTGGCTATCATGTGGAAGGTGATGGCATCGTCGCCAGAGAGTACCTCAAAGCCTTCAGGCTTATTCTTGATAATCTCGTCAACCTGCTCTATGCTGCCGCTGGCTTCCTTGATGGCTACGATGTTCTCGCAGTCGTTAGCCAATCGGCATGTGGTCTCCGGCTTGAGGTTTATGCCTGTGCGACCAGGTACGTTATAGAGCACTACCGGCAGTTTCGTGGCATTTGCGATGGCCTTGAAATGCTGATAGAGGCCTTCCTGAGATGGCTTGTTATAGTATGGACATACGGAGAGCAGACCATCTATTCCGCTCATGTCGTAGGTCTTGCACATCTCAACGACGGCAGCGGTGTTGTTGCCACCACATCCCATGAGCAAAGGCACACGGCCTGCCACCTGCTTGACGATAAGCTGCTTAACCTTGTAGTGCTCGTCTGCAGAGAGACATGGAGTCTCGCCAGTGGTAGCGAGGATGCAAAGGAAGTCGGCACCGTTAGCCAACTGATAGTCGATGACAGAGGCGAGTGTGTCATAATCCACACTGCCATCCTCACAGAAAGGTGTCACAAGGGCTATTCCTAAGCCACGAAATATATTTTGCATAGTTATATTCTTTATTAATTACTGATTAATATTCCTGCCAAGGCTTAATCATTATCTTGTCAAGCGGCATGGTGCAGAAGGCATTGATGAACGCGCTCGCCAGTCGGCTGTTAGTTATCAACGGTATGTTGAGGTCTATCGCCGCACGGCGTATCTTGTAGCCGTTGTCAAGCTCTCTTGCAGTAAGGTTCTTTGGTATGTTGACAACCATGTCGATCTCCTTGTTGTGGAGCATGTCGAGAGCCTGCGGTGTCTTGCCCTCGTCAGATGGCCAGAACACCTCGATGCTTGGGATGTCGTTATCGCAAAGGAACTTGTATGTTCCGCCCGTAGCATAGAGCTGGTATCCGTGCTCTACAAGCATCTTGGCAGCGTCGAGCATCTCTGCTTTCTGCTTGGTAGAACCCGTAGAAAGCAGTATGTTCTTCTTAGGTATGCGATGACCTACAGAGAGCATAGCCTTCAGCAATGCACAAGAGGTGTCGTTACCTATACAGCCGACCTCACCGGTAGATGCCATATCGACACCGAGCACAGGGTCTGCCTTCTGCAGGCGGTTGAATGAGAACT
>DGHL01000022.1 GCA_002392645.1 Prevotellaceae bacterium UBA3849 | reverse complement strand
CTGATGGCTGCGTGTGCGGACGTTTCGTATTTATGTAAAAAAGAATTACAACTAAAAAATTAATAAGATATGAATACCGATAGAATGATTAAGAAAATTTATCTCCTGATCTTTGTGCTTGCAGTGGTAGTTGCAAGTGCTAAGGCAGTGCCTACGGCGTATGCAGTTTATAGTGATGGTACGTTTACATTCAAGTATGGCGAGATGCCTATAGGGCAAGCATATTGCTTTGATGTATCTGACACAGGAAATAAAAAAGCTCAATGGTCAGAACTTGCGGGTTCGATAAAGAAAGCTGTCTTTGATAGTTCTTTTGCATCGGCACGTCCTAAGAGTTGCTTCGCTTGGTTCCATAACTGTAAAAATCTAGAAGAGATTACAGGTATAGAGAATCTAAATACCTCTAATGTGACGAATATGCAGTATATGTTCTATGGTTGCAAGAGTCTTACGAGTCTTGATCTTAGCGGTTTCAATACCTCTAATGTGACGAATATGCAGTATATGTTCTCTGGTTGCGAGAGTCTTACGAGCCTTGATATTAGCAGTTTCAATACCTCTAATGTGACGAATATGAGTTATATGTTCCAATATTGCTATGATCTTACAAGCCTTGATTTAAGTGGCTTCGATACACATAACGTAACGAATATGCTGTATATGTTCGGTGGTTGCAAGAGTCTTACGGGGCTTGATGTCAGTGGCTTCAATACTTCTAACGTGTCGAATATGCAGCATATGTTCTCTGGTTGCAAGAGTCTTACGAGTCTTGATGTCAGTGGCTTCAATACTTCTAATGTGACGAATATGCAGTTTATGTTCTCTGGTTGCGAGAGTCTTACGAGCCTTGATATTAGCAGTTTCAATACCTCTAATGTGATGAATATGAGTTATATGTTCCGATATTGCTCTGGTCTTACAAGCCTTGATTTAAGTGGCTTCGATACACATAACGTAACGAATATGCTGTCTATGTTCGATGGTTGCTCAGCTCTTACGAGCCTTGATGTCAGTGGTTTTAATACTTCCAACGTGACGAATATGGAGTCTATGTTCTCTGGTTGCAAGAGTCTTACGAGCCTTGATCTTAGCAGTTTCGATACCTCCAGTGTGACATGCATGGGTAATATGTTCTCTGTTTGCTCAGGTCTTACGAGCCTTGATCTTAGCGGTTTCAATACCTCTAATGTGACGGATATGTGCGAAATGTTCCGTATTTGCTCAGGTCTTACGAGCCTTGACCTTAGTTGTTTCAATACCTCCAATGTGAAATATATGGATTATATGTTCAATGGTTGCTCAAAGCTAACAACTATTTATTGTGATAATGCGTGGAGTTGTCCTAATTCGGATGATATGTTTTACTTGTGTTTAGCCTTGAAAGGCGCAATATCGTATAATTCGTCAAAGACAGACGCCACCTACGCCAACCCCGAGACAGGATACTTCACATATACGAAATATATGACTTACAACCTGACCATATCAGGAATAGATGTCACGGGAGAGAACCGCAAAGACCTCAGTGCGGCAAGCGACCAGATAAAAGGCACGGTAAGCTATGACCCATCCACCAAGACCCTCTACATGAAAGACGCCACCATAGAATACAGTGTCAACGCCATATCGAGCAAAATCCCCGGACTGACCATAAAGGCAGAAGGCAAGAACGTAATAAGTGCAGCCAGATACGGCGCCCTCTCACTCGGCGCAGGCACCACCACCATCACCGGCGACAGCCTCGAACTGCACGGCGGCACGTCAGCCATCGGCTTCATATACGGCACCGACAGCCACCTCATAATAGATGGCATGGCAGAACTCACCGCCGAAGGAGCCACCCACGGCATCCGCGGCAACCAGAACGGCAGCAGCACTACAGAACTTGAAGTGAAGAACGGGTCCACGGTACGCGCCAAGGGAGCCACGCAGAGCATATCAGACATAGACAAGCTGACACTCGGCGCAGGCACAAGCCTCACCACGCCTACGGGAGCACAGTACAAAGACAACGGCATAGCAGATGCCAGCGGCACCGCCATAGCAGGCGAATGGGTAGAGATAGGTCCGCAGAAATACGCCCTCTGGATATGCGGCAAGCAATTTACCAGTGCCAACAGCAGCGGCATTACGGTTCCCAACAGCCAGGGTACAGCCAGCTACGACGCCGAGACCAGTACGCTGACCCTCAACGGCTTCGGGGTATACACGCAAGACAGTGAGCCTATACTCCGCAGCAGCATAGACGGCCTCGTGATAAAGGCCATAGGCACCAACACCCTCCTCAGCACCGTAGGCACCACCATTGACTACTCAGGCAGAAACCTCACCATCACCGGTGACAGCCTAAACCTGATAAGCAACAAAGAAGGCATATACATGAGTAACAGCCTCCTGCCGAACAACCTCAACATCCAGAACGTGAAAAACCTGTATGTGGTATCTTTCGGAGCAGCAGTAAAAGGCAACGTCCGCGTGCTGAGAGTCAACGGCAGGACCTTGACGGGCTACCTTACCACGCTGAACGTCAGCGGCCCTACCAACACGCTTGAGTTAAGCAGCGGCTCTCCGTCGCTGTGCGACCTGGACAAGCTGAACCTCAACGATGGGCTGAGCGTGATTATTCCCTTGGAGGCACAGTTCTCCGGTCATAAGCTGAATGCCTCCGACGGCACAGAGGCCACCTATGCATATATCGGCAAGCTGGGCGATGCCAACAACGACGGCAGCGTGACGATGGCAGACGCAAACATGGTGGTGAACTACTTCCTCTCCACAGACAAGTCAGACATCAAGAACTTCAATAGAAAGAAAGCCGACGTGAATGGTGATAACGACATCACGATGGCAGATGCTAACGCCATAGTGAATATGTTCCTGGCGCAATAGCTTCGCCCAAGAGTGAAGAGCGAAAAACGAAAAGGTGAAAATACGGGCTGCAGTTGGGTAAACTGTATTTTAGGTGGGTTCTAAAAATTCCTACAAGTTCAAAAAACTGACAGTGGAAATTTTTAGAACCCACCTTTAGCAAATCGGAGAAATCGAACAATGTTGAAAATGTAAAGTTTTCTTAATTTGCGGTAAAAGCTATCAAATTACAGTGTAAAAGCTATCAAATTACATCGTAATACGATAGCTTTTATAGTTCAAAAGCTATGCTTTTACAACATGAAAAGGCGTGTTTTACCGTTGAAACTACAGTAAAACATGCTTATTTCGTGTTTTTGAAGAATTTTGCAAAACAGCCTACTCTGTAGAAGCCGTTTTAAGATGGTTCTAAGCGATGCAACCCCATTTATAGGAACATTGTCCACCGAGTCTGTTTTCCTCGCTCAGAAATGAGTTTTCTTGACAGTGGAAATTTAGAACAATCCAAATGCAGCCTCAGTTATGTGAAATGTGAAAAACTGATTAAGGTAATATAGCCAATCGACTGTTTGATTTTGACATATTGTTAGTTGTTTCCTCGTTTTACTGACAAAGTGACTTTTGAAGAAGGCTGTGTGGAATAATGCAAAATAGAGAAAGAGAGATGGCGAAAAACGGTATGTAAATGTTCGATTGGGTGAGATTTATCGTGCTTTACTCACTCGGACATTATTTTACAATGTGAAACGGCTGCTTTTGCGATAAAGGAAAATGTCGTTGTTTATTATCGGATAGTTGCAGATTTTCCTGAAAATCGTATGTACGAAAATAATTTCAAGTCGCTGGATTTTAACGCGAAAAGAATAAAGACGTAAAAATCAAAGTGTAAGTAAAAACGACAAAAAGATGACAAAGTGTAAAGTTGGTTTTGCTGTAATTGAAGAAAGATACGAAAAGAAATCACCTAATAATTTGCACATATCATAAAAACTTAGTAACTTTGCACCATAAAGTAATAATTTTATTCGAACAAACCTACTTTGGAAAAGGTAGTGCAAACTATGGACAACAGATATATGCTTCGCGGTGTAAGCGCCGCAAAGGAAGACGTTCACAACGCCATTAAGAACATTGACAAAGGAGTTTATCCACAGGCTTTCTGTAAAATAATACCAGATATTTTGGGCGGTGATCCGGAGTACTGCAATATAATGCATGCAGACGGAGCCGGCACAAAGTCAAGCCTTGCATATATGTATTGGAAGGAAACTGGTGACTTGTCTGTGTGGAAAGGTATTGCGCAGGATGCGCTCATCATGAATACTGACGATTTGTTGTGTGTCGGTGCGGTGGACAACATCCTCGTAAGTTCAACTATCGGTCGTAATAAGATGCTCGTGCCGGGAGAAGTGATATCAGCTATTATCAACGGTACGGACGAGTTGCTCGCTGAAATGCGAGAGATGGGTGTAGGTATCTATGCTACTGGAGGTGAGACGGCGGATGTGGGCGATTTGACCCGCACCATTATTGTTGACTCTACCGTGACATGTCGCATGAAACGCAGCGACGTGATAGACAATGCTAATATACGTCCTGGCGACGTTATTGTTGGTTTGGCAAGTTTTGGTCAGGCTACGTACGAGAAGGAATATAACGGAGGTATGGGTAGTAATGGACTTACCTCTGCACGCCATGACGTATTCTCAAAATATTATGCAGAGAAATATCCGGAAAGTTATGATCATGCAGTGCCAAGTGACTTGGTTTACTCAGGCGGTTGCAGGTTCGAGGATAAGGTGGAAGGTTCACCTGTCAGTGCCGGAAAACTGGTGCTGTCGCCGACACGTACCTATGCTCCGGTTATCAAGCGCATACTTGACGAGATGCGTCCGGAGATACATGGTATGGTACACTGCACAGGTGGAGCGCAGACCAAGGTGCTGCACTTCGTGAGCGATAACTGCAAGGTGATAAAGGACAATATGTTCCCGGTTCCACCATTGTTCAAGCTTATCCATGATCAGAGTGGTACGGACTGGAAGGAAATGTATAAGGTGTTCAATATGGGACACCGTATGGAGATATACGTAAGTCCGGAGAATGCGGAGAAGGTCATTGAGATAAGCAAGAGCTTCAACATAGACGCACAGATCGTGGGCAGAATTGAGGAGGGCGAGAAGTCGCTCACCATCAAGAGTGAATACGGTGAGTTTAACTACTAATCAAAAGCAGCAACGTAACCGTATATAAAGACAGATAATGGATAATAACAGTATATTACAGAAGCTGGACGGACTGGAGGCAAGGTATGAGGAGGTAACGACTCTCATAACCGACCCATCGGTCATAGCAGACCAGCAGCGATTTGTGAAGTTGACAAGGGAATACAAGGATCTTGGCGACATCATGAATATACGTAAGCGATACATAAGTTGCCTTGAGGCGATAAGCGAGGCAAAGGATATAATAATGAATGAGTCAGATCCGGAGATGAAGGAAATGGCTCGTGAGCAACTTAGTGAGAACGAGGCTGCGCTTCCTGCTTTGGAAGAGGAGGTGAAGGTGGCACTCGTACCTAAAGATCCTGAGGATGCCAAGAATGTCCAGATGGAGATAAGGGCAGGTACAGGTGGTGACGAGGCTTGTCTCTTTGCTGGTGACCTGTTTAATATGTATAAGCGTTTCTGTGACTCAAAGGGATGGAACCTTAGTGTTACCGATGCCAATGAGGGCGCAGTTGGCGGATTCAAGGAAATAGACTTCGCTGTCAGCGGTGATGGCGTATATGGTGTTCTGAAATATGAATCTGGCGTACATCGAGTTCAGCGTGTGCCTGTTACGGAGAGTAACGGACGTATGCAGACATCTGCTGCGACGGTAGCTGTGTTGCCAGAGGCAGAGCCGTTTGATGTGCAGATAAACGAAGGCGAGATAAAGTGGGACACATTCCGTTCTTCGGGTGCCGGTGGTCAGAATGTCAACAAGGTGGAGTCTGGTGTGCGTGCGCGCTATATGTGGAAGAATCCTAATACAGGAGAGGTAGAGGAGATTCTTATCGAGTGTACGGAGACACGTGACCAGCCAAAGAATAAGGAACGCGCGCTATCGCGCCTGCGCACATATATATATGATCGCGAACATCAGAAGTATATGGACGATATAGCCAATCGTAGAAAGACGTTGGTGTCAACTGGTGACCGTTCTGCCAAGATTAGGACGTACAACTTCCCGCAGGGACGTGTAACAGACCATCGTATAGGATTTACCACGCATGACCTGAACGGTTTCCTCGGTGGTGATATTCAGCAGATGATAGATGCTCTGACAGTGGCGGAGAATGCTGAGCGTATGAAGGAGGCGGAACTGTAGTAAGTTCGCCGATACGCAGGTGTCAGAGTTAATAATATAGAAAATTCTTAAAGGTGGGTTCTAATAATTCCCACTGTCAGATTTTTGAATTT
>DGHL01000080.1 GCA_002392645.1 Prevotellaceae bacterium UBA3849 | reverse complement strand
ACAGGTGCTACTACAATCGAATGTTGCAAGGTCTTACAAAAAATCCAAGGAATAAGAATCAGCATCCTATCCCTTGGAATCGTATCATTATAACCTTGATGTAATATTACTGATTAAAGGTGGGTTCTAAAAATTCCCACGAGTTAAATTAGTTAATTACATGAATAACATTATGTCATATTTTTGTTTTCTTTTGGTGCAAACTGCTAGCTTCTGCGGTCACATAGCCCGCTATGCTCCCTTATCAGTTAACATTTTGCCCTCGAAACAAATTCAAAAATCTGACAGTGGGAATTATTAGAACCCACCAAAAAAGAATTCTTCCTATTCTTTTGCATAATTCATATAATCTTTGTAACTTTGCCCATGTTATGAACACAAACATATTTTACATACGCCAGGCTGTTCAGGAGGATGCCTCCGCCATACGCGACATATATGCGCCATACGTTGAGCAGACAGCCATAACATACGACATGGTGGTTCCTACGGTTGAGGAATTTCGTGAAAGTATCATTGAGTTGAGCAAGGAGTTTCCATATCTTGTAGCCGTGGAAGGCGACAGGGTGATAGGTTACAGTTATGCACATAAGTTCATAGCCCGTCCGGCGGCAAACCATAGCGTTGAGACTACTATATACGTGGAGCGTGGCAATAGGCGTTCGGGCGTTGGCAGGGCATTGTATTCAGAACTTGAGCAGCTCTTACGCAAGCAAGGCAGGCGCAACCTTTATGCCAAGGTTACGTGGACCAATGTAGAAACCCCGTATCTTACCAATGCCAGCAGTTTCTTTCATGAGCGAATGGGATACGTAAAGGCAGCGCACCTCCATCAGTGTGGCTATAAGTTCAATCAATACTTCGACACCTTGATTTTTGAAAAGAGGTTGTAGGATAGCTGTTTAGAAACGACAATTCTGACGATTTCCGACGATTCCGTATGAGCATGAAAGGTCTGAAAATGCAAAATAATGCATTTTGAACGATGTTTTTTTCGCAAAAAAGCGGTTTTTATAATTATTTTGATTATCTTTGCAAGCAGAAGATTAACTGAAGTAATTAATAACTAAACAATAAACATACATTATGTTAGATAAAGAAAGAGGACTATACATAGCTCACTGCGAGGCAGGAGCACTGTCAATAACTGGAAAGATGGCTAACCGCCACGGACTGATAGCCGGCGCTACGGGTACGGGTAAGACCGTAACGCTGCAGGTGATGGCAGAGACCTTCTGCCAGGCAGGCGTACCTTGTTTCATGGCTGATATGAAGGGCGACCTCAGTGGCATATCCCAGGTGGGCAAGACAAGCGGATTCATAGAGAAGCGTATGCCGGAGTTCGGCATTGAGAATCCGGAGTTCCAGGCATGCCCTGTAAGGTTCTACGACGTATTCGGCGAACAGGGACACCCTATGCGTGCCACCGTATCGCAGATAGGACCACAGCTGTTGTCGCGCCTGCTGCAGCTCAACGAGACGCAGGACGGCGTCTTGAACATCGTGTTCCGCATTGCCGATGAGCGCGGACTGCTCTTGGATGACCTGAAAGACCTGCGCTCAATGCTCGACTGGGTATCAAAGAATGCCAAGGAATACACTACAAAATACGGCAATATATCGACAGCCAGCGTAGGTGCCATACAGCGAGCACTGCTGCAGCTGGAGAACCAGGGCGCCGACAAGTTCTTTGGCAGACCATCATTCGAGATATCAGACCTGATGCAGACCGAGGGCGGCAAGGGCGTGATGAGTGTATTGGCAGCCGACAAGCTGATGATGCAGCCAAAGCTATACTCCACCTTCCTGCTGTGGTTGCTCAGCGAACTCTATTCTACGCTGCCAGAGGTAGGCGATATGGAACTGCCGAAGCTCGTGTTTTTCTTCGATGAGGCACACATGCTATTCGACGGCACCAGCAAGGCACTGCTCGACAAGATAGAACAGGTAATCCGACTCATACGCTCAAAGGGCGTAGGCATATACTTCATAACACAGAGTCCTACCGACATACCTGAGAATATACTCGGACAGCTCGGCAACCGTGTGCAGCATGCCCTGCGTGCATACACTCCTAAAGACCAGAAGGCAGTGAAGACCGCAGCCGATACGTTCCGTGCAAATCCAGACTTCAAGACCGATGAGGCTATAATGAATCTTGAGACCGGCGAGGCACTGGTGAGCTTCCTTGACGAGAAGGGCGCACCAAGCATAGTGCAGCGCGCCAAGGTGCTCTTCCCACTGTCGCAGATAGGAGCCGTAACAGAAGGCCAGCGTCTCGACATCATCAAGCAGAGCCGCATATACGGCAAGTACGACACTCCTGAAGACCGTGAGAGTGCCTTCGAGGTGCTCATGGAGGAGAGTGAGAAGAAGGCCCTGCAGGAAGAGCAGGAGAAGGCCGACATAGCGGCAAGCAAGGAAGCAGAGAAGGAGGAAAAGGCCGAGGAGAAGGAGAAATCAAAGCCAGGCATGATGAGCAAGGTATGGAAGGCCATCATCACTGCCATCACCTCTACTTTCGCAGCACTGCTGGGCACCTATGTCAGTGATAAGATAACAGGCAAGAAGACAAAGTCGAGAACCACCGCCACGGGTCGTGTGGTGAAGAATGCCACCAGTGCTGCCAGCCGTACCATAACCAAGGAACTGACACGCGACATACTGGGCAACCTTATCAAGTAAGCATCTCTGCTGCTGTACACATCAGTGACGACATACAACAAGCGGTGCGCCATTGACGCACATAATATTAACTTACAAAACAACATGAACTTATGAAAACCAAGTATTCTGGCACGCAGACAGAGAAGAATCTGGAGGCTGCATTCGCTGGCGAGAGTCAGGCGCGTAACAAGTACACCTATTTCGCCTCAAAGGCAAAGAAAGAAGGGTTCGAGCAGATTGCCGAGATATTTCTCAAGACTGCCGACAACGAAAAGGAGCATGCCAAAATGTGGTTTAAGGAACTCACTGGCGGCATAGGCTCTACGGCGGAGAATCTTGCCGCTGCTGCCGATGGCGAGAACTATGAATGGACTGATATGTACGAAGGCTTTGCCAAGACTGCCGAGGAGGAGGGCTTCAAGACTCTCGCTGCCAAGTTCAGGCTTGTGGCTGCCATAGAGAAGCGCCATGAGGAACGCTATCGTGCATTGCTCAAGAACATAGAGATGCAGGAGGTTTTCGCTAAGAGCGAGGTAAAGGTATGGGAGTGTCGCAACTGCGGTCACATAGTAGTTGGAGAGAAGGCACCGGAGGTATGTCCTACATGTGCTCATCCAAAGTCGTACTTTGAGATTCACGTGGACAATTTCTAGACTTTGCTCCCCGCGCTGCATCGTCAGCGTGTGGTGACATAGTCATAAAATTAAAATAAGGTGGCTCATTACCTGTCGTTGGTAGTGAGCCACCTTTTTTAGGTGGGTTCTAAAATTCCCACGAGTTACCCCACCTTTAGTCTATATATTGTAGGGGGCTTGATGACATGGAACTGAAACGCGTGATGAGATTGTGATTCCATGCCTCATTTGCGAACGAATGAAACCATGGCTAAAAACGCAAAATAGAGGTGAAAATGACCTGAAATTGATGTGAAAGGCATCATGCAAACTGCACTTTTAGGCGTATTGCTTCCTAAAAAGACAGCTTTTTTATAAGAAAATGCCCCATTTTATGCTGTAATATGATAGCTTTTTGCATGTAAAAGCTATCAAATTACAAGGTAAAAGCTATCAAATTACAATCAGGGAGGGTTGCCATGAAAGGGCTGTGTTGTGTAAAGCCCTGTGATACAGGGCTATACTCGACGGTTGTAATTTTGCCGTTTTTCAGGAAAAAATTGAGCTTCGTGATTTTGAAGGGCAGGAAAGGCGAGTTAAATACGAAAAGAGCCCCCATTGCTGTCCTTCAAAATCCATGTCATGAAGGAAAGGTCTTCACCCGACGTTCCGCCGCTTATGACGGACTAACCTCGCGATAGTCAGATGGCGACGAGCCATACTTCATCTTGAAGCTGCGCGAGAAGTAGCGAGGATCAGAGTACCCACACCTGTATGCCACGTCAGACACGCTGAGATAAGGATTCTGCTGCAACAGTTGCATGGCATGCTGCATGCGGGCATCTATAAGCAACTGTGCCGCCGTGATGCCAAGCAGTGAGCGCAGGCGGCGGTTCAGCGTAGAGCGGCTGGTAGCCGTTACTGCCGCCATGTCGTCAATTGTGACGTCGCTGTTAGCCATGTTCTGCTCAATGAAGTGGCGCACCTTGTCGAGGAACATCTGGTCGTCAGGGCTGAACTGCTGCATGGCTTGCTCCGCCTCCTCATCTTCCTGATGCGGCTTAGGCTCCACGCTGTCTTCATTGCCATCCGTATGCTCATCGGCAGCATTGAGCAGCTTCATGTATTTATGCAGAGCCTCCTGCTGCTGCGCCTTCAGCCTGCGTATATATATGAAGTTAAGGAATATGCCGGCTGCAATGGCTATGATGAGTGTGGCAAGCAGCAGCTTTGCCCACAGTGTCTCATACCAGTGAGGCTTCACTATGATGTATAGCGTGTGCATATTGTCAACCCACCTGCCGTAGCGGTCGGTTGATTGTACCTGCAGCACGTATGTGCCCGGCTTCATGTCGAATAGCGATATGCTGCGGTCAGAACTGCCGTAAGTCCACGGACTGTCGCCCAGACGGGTGCGATACAGTATGCCGGTGTTGTCAACATAGTCGATGGCAGCGAAGCCTATGCGCACGTTTCTCTCGTCGGTGCCCAGTCGCAGTGTGTCGTTAAGTATGTGTGAGAAGTCCTCCGCTCCGCCGTTCACCTCCACATACGACCATATCAGCGGTGGTATGTATCCACGTGACAGCATGTCGTCAGGCGTAACGCTGTAGGTGCCGCGCTCAGTGCCGAAGAGCCATGTGCCGTCAGGCATCTTGATAGGCTTGCCTTCAGAGAATCGGCATGAGTCGCAGAAGAATACGGAGTTATAGTTTACGGTATTGTCCAGATATGGGTTGAAGAGCATTACGTTGGTATTGCTCACCACCATCAGCGTGGAATTGTCGAAGAATGTCAGTGCACTCACGAAGTCAGACATCAGAGACGACGTGCGTGCAGAGAAGTGGCGGAAGTGAGGCTTTGGCGCCATCAGGTCTTCCTCGGCTATCATATCGACGCCCGAGCTTGCCGTACCGATGAAGAGGTTGCCGTGGCGGTCCTGCTCTATGTCTATTATGGTGTTGCTGGCAAGCGAGTTGTAGTCGTTGCCGTCGCGCTTTATGGCGCGCATCTTTATCTGCTTGGCGTTCTTCACCGCCTTTCCTACGAGCAGACCGGTGCTCGTGGCGGCAATGACATTGCCCATAGGCGTGATGTGGATTTTCCTTACGCGCTTGCCACCGAACGACTCCATTACGGCAGGTGCGTCGGCGTCAGGGTTAGTGTAGCACTTCACGCCCTGCGTGAACGATGCTATCCACAGTCTGCCGTACTGGTCCTCCTGTATGTCGTACACGTCGGGCAGTTCCACCCTCTTCTCAATGGCGAAGGTCTCAGGGTTTACCTTGAGCATCACGCTGGCTACGTTTGAGCGTGAAGGCGACTTGGTGCCTATCCAGATAGCCCCGTTCCTGGTCTGTTTGATGAAGAACACCTGGAAGCCGATTTCGGCATGGTGAAGCATCTTGCCGTCGCTGCCAAACACCGTTATGCCCATCTCGCGCCTCGTGCCCATCCACAGTCTCTTCTTATTGTCGAGCATGAAGGCGCGCACGTGCTGCTTGCCCATCTCCTTCAGCAGTTTGGCAGGGTGATGGGTGTAGGTAGTCTTGTATATACCGTTGATGTCGGCAGTCCAGAAATTGCCCTGACTGTCGGTCATACCCTTCCACAGGTCCTCGCTGATGTGTCCCTTGAGCTTCATGAGTTCCTGCTGTCTCTTCTTAGGAATGTTGCGGAAGGTATATGTAGCGAGGTCAAACTCGAATACGCCGTCGTATGTGTAGCACAGTATGTTTCCGTCGTCAGCCAACTGTATCTGTCTTATGCGGTCGTTTTCCACGCAGGCACCGTCGCCAGGCTGCATCTTCACCCAGTGGAAGTCGTAGCCGTCAAAGCAGTCGAGGCCGTTCCATGTAGAGAACCACATAAGCCCGCGACCGTCCTGCACTGCACCGTCAACGCGGCTGCTTGACAGGTCTGACTGGTCAGCATAGTGCCTCACGCTCCTCACGTCCTCGTCGGCTAAGGCGATGACTGTGGCAGGTAGTATCAGTGCAAGTAAAACTATTAAAACTCTATAATGTTTCATATACGTTAGCTAGCGTATGTTTGTGCCTACAATTATAATAAGGTGTAGTTGACGATTAAAATGCAAAGTTACGCATTTTTTCTTTCTTCACAAAATAAATTGCATAAAAAATAGATGGATATATTTGTGAATTTAAGAAAAAATGCTTACTTTTGCAGCAAAATATACTATTTGTCCTATAAATTATGCCTAAGAAGGCTGATATTTCTATGACCACAAAAGCTAAAAGACTTATTTTGATGATGCTGACGTTCGTCAGTGTGCTTACAGAGGTGCATGCCCAGGACCACATGGAATATATGGGTATCAGCATGAACCAGACGATAGACAGTTTTGCCGTGGCGCTGCAGGACAAGGGCTATAAGCTGTCGCCGGCATCGCAGAAGGCTCCAAAGGGAAAGAGGCTCTTCGTGGGCTCGTTCGGAGAAGACAAGGTGAACCTCACCGTAAGCTACGGAGTGCATACACACTATGTCACCGATGTGGCAGTGGATTTTCCTGAGGAGAAGGACCTGCAGAAGTTCATGCTGTTCTACGAAGCCATGAAGAGGGTGATAACAGAGGCTTACTGCACCGACGGTGAGGTGGTAAACGAGATGGGCTCAATGGACGTGCTGCCTACATACGGCATGAGTATGGACTACGGCAAGGTGATTATCAGCATCAATCCGAAGAAGAACTACGGACTGATAGTAACCTATACCGACCAGGTCAATACAGTAGAGGAGCGCAAACTCAGGTATGACCCCGTAGAGTGAACTAATCGGTACAAAGCATTTATATTTATAGTAAGAATACAAACCCAATATAGTAAGAATACAAACCCAAACAAACCTAACAAGAAAATGAAAAAGAATTTTATCATGATTTTCATGGCACTCGCCACACTCTTTACAATGGAGGCAAGTGCTCAGAATTGTAGTGCCCAGGCTAAGGGATGCAAACAGAAGGCTTGCTGCCAGATGCGCCAGCCGGTGAAGATGATTCTCGATGCAGACTTCGGAAGTTCTACCGACGACCTCTTTGGTCTTATGATGCTCAATCACTATATAGACGAGGGACTGGTTGACCTGCAGGGAATTATAGTTGACCGCGAGGGCGACAACAACGCTGGCGTGGTTGACATCTTCAACACCTACTATGGTCACCCTGACATACCTGTAGGACTGGAGCGCAACGGCGTGAAGAATCCTCGTTGCTTCATACCTTACAACCAGATGTGCGACCTGAAGGATGCGCAGGGCAATCCGCTCTTTAAGCGTTCGTTCGACTCAAAGCAGTGCATGGATGGATATAAGCTCTACAGAAAGCTGCTCAGCAAGGCAGAAGACAACTCTGTGGTTATTGTTGCCATAGGCTTTGCTACCACGCTGGCACAGCTCTTTGAGTCAAAGGGTGACGAATACTCTAAGCTCAGCGGACTCGACCTCTTCAAGCAGAAGGTTAAGGCTGTATATCTGCAGGCAGGACGCTTTGAGCCTACCGACAGTCTCTCTGGTTACAACATGCGCGCTGCGTCAAAGCAGGCTAACGTATTCTTCAGCAAACTACCAGAGAAGGTTGAGCTTATAATGTCGCCAAGCAACATAGGCGACAAGCAGCGCTATCTGCCGGAAGACGTACTGGCAGACCTCAGGAATGTTGACCTAAACCCTATCAAGACGGTCTATCAGCAGTACACCATTGACCCTGGCCAGGCTATGTGGGACGTCAACTGCATCATCAACGCTGTGTATGGCGACAACCAGTACAGTATGTCACCACGTGGATACGTCACCTTCGTTGACAAGGGTGAGGAGTCACTGCTGCTCTTCAAGGCAGATCCTAACGGCAATGCACGCTATCAGCTGCCTGGCGATTCTTACTTCAACATGGAGAAGCTGATGGATATTCGCCGCCATAATCGTATGGGTAAGTAATCCACTGCAGATATAAAATAATAACGACAATTCTGACATTGTTCTTGACGATATCAGCGGTGGATATGCTGATAGTCAAGGTAATGTCAGAATTGTCGTTTTTATTGTATTCCTGATGGTTGCTCAGGCGTTCATAATCTTGCTAATAAGCGGTAGCACTACTTTCTTCAGCACCTTCTCGTTAAGCTGATGCTCGCCGTCGAAGCGCTGGCACTGAGGATAGTGCTTGCTGAAAAGCCCGTATGTGTTGCACGACTTATCGTTGATGCCGAAGAGTCCCCATACGTGCTGACGGTCCTCGTCGGTAAGGTTCTTGAACTGCTGGCGCTCTATCTGGTTGTGGTGCTGTATGATGTCGCGCGTGATGCGGAAGGTCTTCTGGTTGTCCTTCCTGCCGTTGAAGAACTTATGTTCGCCGGTCTTCAACACTCCGCTCATCGTTGACATGTTCACCGCGGGGTTTACGCAGATGCGCTTGAAACCATGCATCTGGTGCGCATACATGCCACCCATTGAGGTGCCCAATATGATGTCAGGCTGCTCCTGCTCGCACAGTTCGCGCAGGTAGGGCAGGGCGTCGAGCGGCTCCACTGGTATGTCGGGAGCTATGATTTCATCCTCAGGTAGCAGACGGCGAAGCAGTTGCACCGTACCGCTGGCTCCTGATGAACCGAAGCCATGGAAATAAATCAGTTTCATAAGAGAATAATGTTCGTTTTGTTTGTTTTACTACTGCAAAATTACTAAAATAAAGTAGTTGGGACAAAAGAAAGTCATTCTTTTTTCTGCAGAGTATGAAAAAATAGGGGCTTTTGCGACAAATATATACGCTGTTTATGGTTTTTGTCGTAAGATAAGCCATGTGTCGCAACGAGTGAAGACGAAAAAAGAGCGTTTGTTCGTGTATGAATGAAATTTGCTATAATTTTGCACTCAGAACCAAAGGTCGGCGGCTGGAAGGAAAGCCAAATCAGGAACAACACCTGAAACTGAGAAAAGAAATTATTAACAAATTAAAAACATATACGATTATGAAAAAGTTTAATTTATTCGCAGTAGCATTCGTAGCAATTTTCGCACAGTCAGTAAACGCAAACAACGCCAAGGAAGCAATAGGTGCCAATATCGGTAGCGAGGATAACGCCGTAAGAGTCATAGAGGAGGCAAGACCAGAAGCAGCCCCACGCGGTATCTTTGTATTTACAGATAAGGCAAGACCAGAAGCAGCTCCACGCGGTATCTTTGTATTTACAGATAAGGCAAGACCAGAGGCAGCTCCACGTGGTATCTTTGTATTAACAAAGGAGGCAAGACCAGAAGCAGCCCCACGCGGTATCTTTGTATTAACAGATAAGGCAAGACCAGAAGCAGCCCCACGTGGTATCTTTGTACTAACAAAGGAAGCAAGACCAGAGGTTGCTCCACGTGATACAGAGATTGGTATGGCTTCGGCTCCTCGTGGTGCAGAGGTAGGCAAAGGCT
>DGHL01000079.1 GCA_002392645.1 Prevotellaceae bacterium UBA3849 | reverse complement strand
CCAATGTGGGGGACCTTCCTCTCAGAACCCCTACTGATCGCTGGCTTGGTGGGCCGTTACCCCGCCAACAACCTAATCAGACGCATCCCCATCCCATAGCGGTGAACCTTTGATCCCACTTAGATGTCTGCATGGGATAACATAGGGCATTAATCCGGATTTCTCCGGGCTATTCCCTACTACAGGGTAGGTTGGATACGCGTTACTCACCCGTGCGCCGGTCGCCGGCAAAGTTAGCAAGCTAACTCCCCGCTGCCCCTCGACTTGCATGTGTTAAGCCTGTAGCTAGCGTTCATCCTGAGCCAGGATCAAACTCTCCATTGTAAAAATATCTCTATCCTTTATCCCCAAGAAGGGAAGGAAAATCTGTCTGTCATCAGAACGCCTATCCTCGTAGATTTAAAAAGAAATCGATGGTTTCATCTTTTACCCAACCCTTCCAAACATAAGCAGGAAGGGCCGCTTCTCGTACTACTACTAAACTGTCTATGTAAATCTTTTCAAAGAACTCTTTCTTATGTCGCTCCTACGACCCCGGCGTCTTACTCAAAACCTCGTGGTCAAGCTGCCGTGTTTTCGAAAGCGAGTGCAAAGGTACACACTTTTTCAATTCCTACCAAATGTTTTCCGCTTTTTTTTGATATTTATCGCTTAGAATTGATGTATATCAACGAAATAAGGCTGAAATTAGGCAAAACTATGAAAAAAAGCCCTTTTTATGGAAAACTCAAAAAAACTGGTTTCGAGTTGTCATTTTACGCGTTCCATGCTCAATGAAGCATCACAGTACTCCAAGACTGCCGGACGATGAGTAATAAATATCACAGTATGCGAATGTCCCTCAAGTACGTTTTTCAACAAGCGCTTCTCCGTTTGAGGATCAAGTGCGCTCGTAGCCTCATCGAAAATCAGCAAAGAGCCCCGGCGCAGCAATGCGCGTGCTATGCATATGCGTTGTGCCTGTCCTTCACTTAACCCGTTGCCATTTTCCGACATCATGGTATCAAGTCCGTCTGGCAAATCACGTACAAATTCCGCACATGCCATATCAAGCGCCGCCATCATCTGGGAATCATCAGCCTCAGGACATCCCAGCAACAGATTGTCGCGAACCGACCCACTAAGCATGGTATTCCCCTGAGGCACATATGTCATATTGCATCGTGTAAGTGCGGTAACCAGCACCTCTGTCTCCTTATTATATATATATATACTTCCACTCGTAGGTTTCACCAAAGCAAGAATCATACGCAGTAAAGTCGTCTTACCCACTCCCGTCTCACCTACTATAGCGGTACAAGTGCCTGGTTTGAAATCGAAAGAGAAATCCTTTATCACAGGATTCTCCATGTCATCAGAATAAGCATACGTCACATTATCCAACCTGACGCCACATGCGCCATTCAACTCAACAGGTTCTCCCTGTTCCTCCTGCGGCACCTCCTCAAACATCATCAAGCGCTCCGCCGCAGTAAATACCGATACAAACTGCGGAGCAAGTTTCGTAAGGTTTCTTGCCGGTGTCTGAATCTTATTCACCAACTGCAGAAATGCCGTCATTCCGCCGTACGTCAATGTTCCGGCAGACAATCGCAAGGCACTCCATGCGAATGTCACAAGATATCCGAAAGCGAAACCAACATTGACGAAAAGCCTTGAAAGCACCGAGAACTTCGTACGGCGCACCACCCTATGCCTCAGTGTACGATGCTGGTCATCCAACCTCTCCACCATCAGGTCTTCACCCTCAAGTGTCTTTACGAGCATACGATTCTGCACAGACTCCTGCAATACGCTCTGCACCAGGCTATCAGAATCCCTCACATCTCTCGACAACTGCCTCATACGTTTCATATATAGCCTGCTCATAAGCAGGAACATAGGAAACACACCTACGATAATAAGCGCCAGCATGTGGTCCATGGTGTATAGGAACACGAACGCGCCCAAAAACAACGTAAACACCGACACTGCACTTGGCAGTGTCTCTGCGACGAAGTTCACCACATTACTGACATCCGCCTCCAGTCGGTTCAACACGTCACCGCTGTGCATAGCCTCCCTACCCTTCCATTCTGAACGAAGTATGCGGGCGAGCATAGTTCTCTGCATACGGTTCTGCGCACGCACTCCCAGTATATTACGCACCCATACAGAAGATATCGATAATATGAAATTACACAGTATGAGCAAGGCTATATACACTACCGCCATAATGACATCACCTTCCACCGTATGGCACGCGACGTCAATGGCATGCTTCACCGCCCACACCTGTCCCAGTGACACAGCCACATCCAACAAGCCTATCACGGTATTAAGCACAGCCTGCAGACGATTATCCGCCGATGACTTCCAAAGCCATCGCACTATCTTCATGGCAGGATATGTATTGCCAAGTTTCCTCATTCAGTTTCGTCTAAGTTCATCACCTTTGATCCATTCCCCACATCATCTTCTCACGCAAAGTAGCAAAATAATGCCTGCCCGAGAATCTCACGATACGCACCGAATACGGAGCCTTTGATATATGCACCACCGTACCGTCATGCAGACTGCTGGAGCGTCCATCCACCGCAGCAAGGAAGGAATGACTTCTACTCTCTACTTTCAGCGTAATTACAGAAGTATCAGGCACCACTATAGGCCTTACGTTAAGGCTATGCGGTGCTACAGCCGTAAGGCATAGCGTACCCGTACCAGGAGCTATTATCGGTCCGCCATTCGACAGACTGTATGCCGTAGAGCCGGTAGGCGTAGTCACTATCAATCCGTCAGCCTGATACGTCATGACATACTCATCATTGATGCTTGCCCTGATAGAAATCATCGACGCATGGTCTCTCTTCAGCACCGCTATGTCATTAAGAGCATAAGGAGAACCTGTAACCTTGCCGCCTTCCTCTGTTTCTATCTTTATCACAGAATGCTCATACACACTGTATTTACCTTCAAACACCGCAGCAATAGAAGTCTCTATCTCCGACGGGTTTACATCAGCCAGGAAGCCCAGCCTGCCAATATTCACACCAATCACAGGTATCTTTTTCGCTCCGACGCGCGAAGCCGTTTTCAGCAACGTGCCATCGCCTCCCATCGACACGGCAAAGTCTGCATCGAAGTCATCCCCTTCGAACACTCCGTCAACCTTTACATCCATGTGCTGTCCCTGCGTTATGAAGTCATAGAATGGCTTATCCACCATTATTTCTGCCTCATAGCGCTGCAATATGGCTATTATCTTGAATACTGCCTGTGATTTCTTCGCCTGGTATTCATTGCCAAAAATAGCAAACCTGATTTTATCCTTATTCATTATTTTTTTCGTAGAAAAATTTGTTATTTGACAAATGTTTTGTACTTTTGTATCTGCAAAAGTACATTATTTATTTTAAACTGACAAATAAAAACACAAAAAAACATGGCCAAAGTATATGAATTCATCGCCGATGGCACTGAAGAGATTGAGGCTCTCACCGTTATCGACGTACTGAGGAGGGCTGGTGTGGAAGCCTACACTGTAAGTATAAACGAAACCAACGAGGTAAATATGTCGCACGGCGTTCGCATGACATGCGACCTCACTGTTGCCGATGCCGACTTCAGCGACGCCGACATGCTACTGCTGCCTGGCGGACTACCCGGTTCCACCAACCTCAACGAATGCGAAGCCGTACGCAAGGCTATCACTGCACAGTTCGAAGCCGGCAAGAAGATCGGTGCTATCTGCGCTGCTCCCCTCGTACTTGGAGGTCTCGGCATACTGCGAGGCAAGCGTGCCACCTGCTACCCTGGCGTAGAGTCCCAGATGACTGGTGCAGAATACACACACGAACTGTTCACAATCGACGGCAACATAATTACCGGCGAAGGTCCTGCCGCCACCCTGCCCTACTCCTTTGCCATACTCGGCATGCTGGGCAAGTCTGCCGAAGCAGAAGCACTGAAAGAGGGCATGATGTTTAACCATCTTATGTCCACCAAATGAGCGACTATATCATCGTTGTAGCCGGCGGAAAGGGGTTGCGCATGGGCGGTGACATCCCTAAACAGTTCCTGCCCGTCAACGGCAGGCCTGTACTAATGCGTACGTTGGAGCGTTTCAGGGAGTACGATGAGGACATCAACATCATCCTCGTGTTGCCCAAGGCGCAGCAGGACTATTGGAGGAAGCTTTGTACTGAATACGATTTCCACATCCCACACCAAATAGCCGATGGCGGTGCTACCCGCTTTCATTCAGTGCAAAACGGACTGAGACTCATCCCTGACACCGCACAGGGCATAGTCGGCGTGCACGACGGCGTAAGGCCTTTCGTCAACACCGACGTTATACGTCATTGCTACGAAGCAGCGAGAGTGCACAAGGCCGTAATACCCGTAACGCCCGTAGTGGAAACCCTTCGCCACATCAATGCCGACGGCAGCGGAGACAACGTGCTGCGCAGCGACTACCGACTGGTACAGACGCCGCAGACTTTTGACATCCAACTACTCAAGCAGGCTAACAAGCAACAATACCGTGAGTCATTTACCGACGATGCCAGCGTAGTCGAAGGCATCGGACAAAAGGTCACGATGGTTGAAGGCAATCGGGAGAACATAAAAATCACCACTCCATTTGACCTCATCATAGCCGAAGCGCTATGCAAAAGCTAAAAGCTGACTACACAGAAAACTAAGGCAATAAAATCTGAGAATACTTGTGTATCTCAGATTTTATTTGTACTTTTGCACCCGAAAATAAAAATAAATAATGTATATGGAACAGAAAGAGTACAAAAGAACTACCATAACCGCTGCTCTGCCATACGCTAACGGCGGTGTCCACATAGGACATTTGGCAGGTGTGTATGTGCCTGCCGACATCTACGCTCGTTACCTTCGCTTGAAGAAACGCGAAGTTTTGTTCGTAGGCGGAAGCGACGAGCACGGTGTACCTGTTACCATCAGGGCAAAGAAAGAAGGCATAACTGTACAGGAAGTCGTTGACCGCTATCATGAGATGATCAAGAAATCGTTTGAGGATTTCGGCATCTCTTTCGACATCTACAGTCGTACTACCAGCAAGACGCACCACAAGTTTGCCTCTGATTTCTTCCGCACGCTCTACGACAAGGGTGAACTGGAGGAAATAACAGAAGAGCAGTACTGCGACGAGGTGACAGGCGAATTCCTTACCGACCGCAACATCGTTGGCGAGTGCCCTCGCTGCCACTCACAGGGAGCCTACGGCGACCAGTGTGAGAAGTGCGGCGCAACTCTGTCACCTGACGAACTGATAAACCCAACGAACAAGAACAACCCAGGCCACGGCTTGGTAAAACGTCCTACCAAGAACTGGTATCTGCCACTCGGCAAGTACCAGGAGTGGCTCAAGCAATGGATACTTGAAGGCCATAAGGAATGGCGCTCAAACGTATATGGACAGTGTAAGTCTTGGCTCGACATGGACCTGCAGCCACGTGCCATGACACGCGACCTCGACTGGGGCATACCTGTACCAGTAGAAGGCGCTGAAGGCAAGGTGTTGTATGTATGGTTCGATGCACCTATCGGCTATATTTCGAACACTAAGGAACTCTGCGAAAAAGAGCCTGAGAAGTGGGGCACATGGCAGAAGTGGTGGCAGCAGGACGACACACGCCTCATCCATTTCATCGGCAAGGACAACATCG
>DGHL01000120.1 GCA_002392645.1 Prevotellaceae bacterium UBA3849 | reverse complement strand
AGTTGATGAAGATAACTACGTCGCCCTCCTCAATCTTGCCGTTAACGGAAGAATTGCTGATAGCCTTTACGAACTCATCGGTCACGCCCTCGTCATAAGACTCCTGCATAGCCTGTACCATGTCGGTAGCCTGCTTGCCGGTGCCGGCGGTGATAAGGTCGTAAGCCTCTTTTACGCGGTTCCAGCGCTTGTCGCGGTCCATTGCGTAGAAACGACCTATGATAGAAGCGATGTTGGCATCATTCTCCTTACACTTGTCCTGCAGGGAAGCGATAAAGCCCTTACCAGACTTAGGGTCGGTGTCACGACCATCCATGAAACAGTGTACGAAGAGCTGCTGGCTGAGTCCGTACTCCTTACCCACCTCAATGAGTTTGAAGAGATGGTCGAGAGAAGAGTGTACGCCACCGTTAGAAGTCAGACCCATGAGGTGCAGCTTCTTTCCGGTCTGCTTAGCATATTCGTAAGCCTCTTTTACCTGAGGGTTCTGAGAGATGGAGCCGTCGGCACATGCGCGGTTAATCTTTACGAGGTCCTGGTAAACGATGCGTCCCGCACCGATGTTGAGGTGACCAACCTCAGAGTTACCCATCTGACCGTCAGGCAGACCTACGTCCTCGCCTGAAGCATTGAGTTGTGAGTGGCTGCTGACAGCCTGAAGGTAGTCGAGGTAAGGTGTTGGCGTGTTGAAGATTACGTCACCCTTGCCATGTTTTCCGATTCCCCATCCATCGAGAATCATCAAAAGAGCTTTCTTTGCCATTTTACTGTTGCTATATAGTGTTTCTGTTATTATAATTGCGTTTTCGGATGCAAAGTTACTACAATATGCTGAAATGAACCCCTTGGGGATGTTAAATAATGGTAAATTTAATGATTTTGTGAAAAAAAAGTGGCAAAGTGGGGAAATGTGGGGATTTTTTTGTAACTTTGTAGCCGAATATATTTATAAATAAGAATATGCACGCATAAACACTAAGGTGCGAGTGCTGTAAAAAAGATACGAAACTATTGATAATCAGTGAGATTCTTAGGTAACATAGAAGCGAAGGCAGATGCTAAGGGACGTGTGTTCCTGCCGGCAGTGTTCCGTAAGGTGCTGCAGGCAGAGAATGTGCAGACCCTTGTGTTGCGTAAGGATATACACGAAGACTGTCTGGTGCTCTATCCCGAAAGCGTATGGAACGAGCAGATGGATGCCATGCGTCAGCGCCTTAACCGATGGGACAGGGAGCAGCAGCAGCTATTCCGTCAGTTCGTTATTGACGCAGAAGAGGTGACCCTCGATGCCAACGGCAGGTTCTTGTTGTCGCGCCGCTATCAGGACATGCTCGGCATAGAGCAGTCGGTGCGCTTTATCGGAATAGACGATACGATAGAGATATGGTCGGAGGAAAAGGCACGCGAACTGGATAATGCCCGTTCGGACTTCTCTGCGAAGCTTGAAAGCCTGATGGGAGGAGGGACAAGCAGTTTGTAGTTCTCTCATGACCAACAACTCATAACTCATAATTCATAACTCATAACTTGTCACTCATAACTTGGAATCACACTATCACATACCAGTAATGCTTGCAGAGAGCATTGACGGCTTAGACATTAAGCCGGGCGGCGTGTATGTGGATGTGACATTCGGCGGTGGCGGACATAGTCGTGAGATACTGCGCAGGCTCGGCGGGACAGGCAGACTGTTCTCGTTTGACCAGGATGCAGATGCAGAGAATAACCTGCGCAGGGATGGCGAGGACATAGGCGAGGCAGGCAACTTCACCTTCGTGCGTTCAAACTTCCGTTACCTGAAAAATTGGATGCGGTATTATGGAATTGAGCAGATAGACGGATTGCTGGCAGACCTCGGTGTGTCAAGTCATCATTTCGATGATGAGACACGTGGATTCTCTTTCCGCTTTGACGCTCCGCTTGACATGCGCATGAACAAGCGTGCCGGCATAACGGCGGCAGAGATAGTGAACGGATACGAAGAAGCGAAGCTGGCGGATGTGTTCTATCTGTATGGTGAGATGAAAAACTCTCGTAAGATAGCCTCTGCGTTGGTAAAGAAACGTCAGCAGGCTAAGATAGAGACGACGCAGGATTTTCTTGATGCTGTATCGCCTTTCTTCAAACGTGAAAGGGAGAAGAAAGAGATGGCGAAGCTCTTCCAGGCTCTGCGCATAGAGGTGAACCATGAGATGGATGCCCTTAGGGAAATGCTGATGGCTGCTACGGACGTGCTGAAACCTGGCGGCAGACTGAGCGTCATAACATACCACAGTCTGGAAGACCGCATGGTGAAGAATATCATAAAGACCGGCAATGTGGAAGGCAAGCGCATAGCTGACTTCTACGGAAGGACTGACACTCCATACAAGGCCCTCAACAAGGTGACTCTGCCGACGGATGAGGAGCAACAACGCAATCCGCGCTCAAGGAGTGCGAAGCTGAGAGTGGCGGAAAGACTGGAGAGTGAGAAAGAATAGACAGGCAAAATAAAGAATATACAACTATCTGTGACAAAGGACGACGAGAACATAGTAGGGTTTGAGGTGCAGTCAGCCGATGGCAGGGAACTGGACACAACTGCGGCGGAAGACGTTTCTGTGGAGATGACCATGGACGAAGACGGCGGCTCCGTTGTGGATGGCGTCGATGCTGTCGATGTCGCAGAGAATGCTATGGACGAAGGTGCAGATGATTCAGGTGATGATTCCGCAAAAGAAAAAAAACTGGAATTCAAGGACAAACTGAGGGGAGTGTTAGGCAACAAGACCCTGGAGGACGTCATAGAGCGCGAAGCTCATGAGGAAGCCGACACATCTTTGCCCTTCTCACTGTCAAGGACGCTCGGTGGAGTGATTGTCTCAAGGTTCATACACAGGCAGTTGGGACTGGTAGGTCTGATATGTGCGTTCCTTATTATATATATAACGCTACGCTATATGTGTCAGCAGAAGCTGGTGGAGATAGACCGCGTGGAGAATAAGATAGTAGAGGCACGATACAAGGCTACGGTATGTAGCAGTATGCTGACGGAGAAAAGCCGAGAGAGCAACGTGCTGAAGCGCCTTAGCGAGTGTGGCGACAGTACGCTTACGATACCGAATGAGCCGCCATACCTCATAAAGATAGAGAAGTAGTAAGGGCAGAGAGTTATTAAGTTCAGGTTTATAGAGAATATAAAGACGATATATGAGTAAGTTCGAGTCTGATAAGTCGATATGGAGATACACATTCTTCTCTGTGTTGTTCAGCTTGGTGGCATTAGGAGTTGTCATCAAGGGAGGCTATATCATGACTGTAGAACGTAGCTATTGGATGGCAGTGGATTCCCTGCGTCAGCCTAAGAGCGATACGGTGGCTGCACTGCGAGGCAACATACTCGCCGCTGGTGGTCAGCGTCTGGCGTGTAACCTACCGGAATATGAGCTCCGCATGGATTTCGTAGCTCTGAAGGCTGGGCGTGCAGATACCCTGTGGCATGACTCATTGGGTAATGATGCAAAGGGACTTCTCGACTTGTGTGCCGGACTGCATGAGATCTTTCCTGAAAAGACGGCAGACGAGTTTAAGGAGCACCTGAAGGTAGGATATAGGCAGAACAGCCGATACTATCCTGTGGTGAAGGGTAGGGTTGACTATACCACCTATCAGCGTGTGAAGAACCTTCCGATATTCAACCTGCGTCCGGGTGTGAGCGGATTCGTCGCCACACGATTCATGGTGCGCAACCATCCATACGGTTCGCTGTGTACCAGTTTGATAGGTGGCGTTCATAAGAGTAACGGCATGGCGTCGTCAGGTCTGGAACTGGCTTGCGATTCATTCCTTCGTGGAAAGAAAGGTTTCAAGCACTATAAGAAAGAGCTGAACAAGTGGGTGTCGGTAAACGACTCCATGGCAATAGATGGAAATGACGTCGTCACCACCATCGATGTCGGCATACAGGACTTGGCAGAGAGAGCACTTGAAAAAGAGTTGCGTAAGGACCATGCCTACACAGGCGTGGCCATCGTCATGGAAGTGGCAACGGGTGACATAAAGGCTATGGTGAACCTCGACCTTGACCGCAAGACGGGCAAGTATTATGAGGGTATAAACCATGCCATATCCGACTATCTGGAGCCAGGCTCCGTATTCAAGACGGCGAGTTTCCTCGTGGCTCTCGACGATGGAAAGATCGACACGTCAATGACGGTGGACTGCAGTGGCGGAATACGTGAGATGTATGGTGCCAAGATGAGAGACCATAACTGGACCAGCGGTGGTTACAAGACACCGCTAAGTGTGTCGCAGATTATGCAGAAAAGCTCCAACATAGGTGTCAGTGTGCTGATAGATCGCGCATACCATTCACGTCCGGAAGACTTCGTGGCAGGCTTGCACCGTCTCGGCATAGCCGATAACCTGGATATACACCTGAAAGGATATATGAAACCGAGGGTAAGGTATCCGGAGCGTGACAGCTATGGCCACTGGACGAAGAATTGGAGTAACACTGCATTGCCATGGATGAGCATAGGCTATGAGACCAACGTGCCGCCAATATCGGTGCTGACATTCTATAATGCAATAGCCAATAACGGCGTGATGGTGCGACCGCGTTTCGTGAAGCACATAGAGAAAGATGGCGAGATAGTACAGGAGTTCCCTGTAAGGGTGCTCAGGGAGAGCATCGTGAAGAATCAGCGTGCGCTTGAGCAGATGCAGAAAATTCTCATCGACGTGGTGAGCCATGGACTGGGTAAGCCTGCAGGCTCAAGGTCTTTCCTCGTAGCTGGAAAGACTGGAACGGCACAGAAGGCGAGTGGTGGCAGCTACAATAATGGCGTAACCCATTATCTGCTGTCGTTTGCAGGATACTTCCCTGCTGATGCACCACGATATAGTTGCATAGTATGTATCCAGAAGGCAGGACTGCCCGCATCGGGCGGTCAGATGAGCGGTCAGGTGTTTCATGACATAGCCGAGGGTATAATGGCAAAGGACATCTACTATAGTGCCAAAGGTGCCCATGATATAGGAGAATACAGCAAGATGCCTGATGTGAAGGCAGGAAACCTGTTGGCGGCAGACTATGTGTTGTCGCACATGGGATTCTCCGTAGATGGCGGATGGCAAGGTACACGTCCTGACGGCAAGCCTATATGGGGACTGGCAAATCGAGGGAAAGACTGCATCAGGCTGAGGAAATCGAAGGGACGTAGCATGAGGCAGATGCCTGACGTGAGAGGTATGGGAGCACGTGATGCGGTGTATGCCATAGAGGCTCGCGGAGCGAAAGTGATACTTAACGGTCGTGGAAAGGTTTATCAGCAGAGTAAGCCGGCAGGCCGCACTATAAAAAAAGGAGAGGTGATAACGCTACACCTGTCATAGGGGGATGAAGCCATAGGCAGAACCTGTGCATGTGAGCGACAATATAAAGGTGGGTTCTAATAATTCCCACTGTCAGATTTTTGAATTTGTTTCGAGGGCAAAATGTTAGCTGAT
>DGHL01000070.1 GCA_002392645.1 Prevotellaceae bacterium UBA3849 | reverse complement strand
CCCTCCGATGCCGTGAAAGACTGCAATGGTGATGGCTATACAAATATCGAGAAGTACATCAATGGCATCAATCCTCAGACCAAGACGGATTGGCGTAACCTGAACAACAATTATGACACACTTGCAGCTAAAGGAAAACTGATGTAAGGTGGGTTCTAATAATTCCCACTGTCAGATTTTTGAATTTGTTTCGAGGGCAAAATGCTAACTGATAAGGGAGCATAGCGGGCTATGTGACCGAAGATGCTGACAGTTTGCACCGAAAGAAAACGAAAAGATGGCAAAACGTCAATCCACACTTTAAGTATAACATTACGGTGGTAATTTATAGAACCCACCTTTATTTACATCCTTTTCTTTATCACGGTGTCGGCACCGCTCGTTATATTCTCAAGACATTCTGGATGTTCGCGTACGAAAGATTCTATGTGGCGTACGCGCTTGTTCTCGAAAATCTCGTCAACAGCTATGAGGATGCCCGTTTCCTCTACATCGCCGAAGCCGTAGTTGATGGCTGTGCCGAAGAGCTTCATCGTAGGCGATAGGTTCATGTATGCGTTTACGAGTGGCGGAATGTTGAATCCCAATGCACGTATGCCGCCGTTAAGTATGCGGTAGTCTTCCTTGAAGTCGCGTCCGCAGAACACCTGCTCCAGTTCCTCCTCTGAAGTGTCGAGCTTCAGTGGATGTTTTGGATATACCAGTCCGTCCTTGTCGTCGAAGTGCTTCTTGAGGAAATAGAGTATCATGTCGCGTCCGAAGCGTATGTAGCTTGGATACATGGTCATCTTACCGAAATAATACTTCATCTGTGGGTTGATAACCATCAGTGCACCCAGTCCGTCCCACAGGTTGTCGAGTGCAAAGAGACTCTTTGCACCTCTCTTGGAACTCTGATACTCCGGCGTGACGAAAGAGCGGCCCAGCTCAATGGTGTAGGGGGCATACTCCTTGATAAACTTGTCAGAGAACCTGAACATGTGGCTGGTGGCAAGTATGGGTTGTCCCTCCTCGTCGTATTCCCACTCGTCGCCCATGAGGTAGCGGTAGCCACCAATAATCTCCTGCGACTCCGGATTCCATACTATAAGCTGCTTGTAGCAGTTCTCGCAGGTGTCAAACTCATCCCAGTCAAGTTCCTTGCCGGTGCCTCCGCCTGCCATACGGAACGTGATTTCGCGCAGACGACCGATCTCTCTCATAAGGTTGGGAGAGTCGTGGTAGGTGAAGATGTAAATCTCGTTGTTGCTCTTGTTGGTCATGCGCAACTTCTTCTCCGGGGTTAGTTCCGCCAGCAGAAGCTCAAGTGGTACGGGCTGTATTATTTCTGCATCCATCAGAAGGTGTTTAAAATGTTAGCGTTTCGTGGAAAGTGTTTAAAGGTGGGTTCTGATAATTCCCACTGTCAGATTCAGAACCTACCTATATTCTTTGTAAACAGTGATGATTATTACATAGTCAAAGTGTGTCACAGCTTATAGACAAGGTCTTGCACGTACTGTGCCCACTCCTTTGGTTTGCGGCTCTTGTTGAAGGTCTGCCATGGTATAGGCTTGCCTATCGTCACCTCGAATGTCTTACCCCTGTTCTTGAACATCTCGTCTGCCAGGAACAGCATGGCGAAGTTGAACTTCAGCCTCAGTGCCTTGCATATATTCGCTATGCGGTAGAACTTCTCGGAGTTTTGTCCGCTGAAGTGTATCGGCACTACGTCGCGCTGGGTCTGGACGCTCTTCGATATGAATGTCTTCGTCCATGGCAGGTCGTGTATCTCGCCTTTTATCTTGCGTGAACAGAGTCCGGCAGGGAACATCACCATGTGGTGGTCGGAGGCGAATCCTGCCTCTACCATGGCGGGGAAGTCGCGGCTCTGCTTGCCGGTCTTGTTGATAGGTATGCAGAGAGGAGCCAGTCCGGGCAGGTTCATGAGCAGGTCGTTTACGAGGTAGCGGAAGTTGTCGTTATACCTCTTGCCTATGATAGAGCCTATGGCTATGCCGTCGATACCGCCGAGAGGATGGTTTGATACGAAGGTGTATCGCTTGCCGTCGCTGTCGTCAGGCAGGTTCTCCATGCCCTTCACCACAATATTGTTGTCGAGGAAGTCTATTCCGGCTTGCAGCCATGGCGTGCCCTGCAGGTCTTTCGCATCCCAAAGGAATGAATTTACCTCATCCTGATGCACTATGTGCTTTAGCCAATTGACGATGAAGCGAGGCACACGGCGTGCCTTGTTGCCCATTTTTGATTGCAGTATGGCGTCTATGTCGATGGTTCTCTCAGTTACTTCTATCATAGTTAGTAAACGTTGAATTGCAAAATTACAATTTTTTTTTTAATTTTTACGTGTTCTGACAGATTATTTGCCTTATATCTTGCTGTTTTATTGTTTTTTTACTTTTCAGGCATGTCATTTTGATATATTCAGTGATCTTTTGGTTCGTATGCGGTGCAAGGTAGCAGTGTGCCTTTTCGTCATGCCAGCTGTTTGCTCCATGCTGATATCTTGTTGCTGAGATATTCCTTGAAACCGTCGTCGCCCTTCACCGTTATGTCGTCGTACAGTCCGAGTACGAAGCGTCCTATGCCGAGATAGCTGCACACGTCGGTCTTGAAGAGCCAGTGGGAGTCATCCTGTCGGGCAAAGCAGGCGGCAGACTCAGGGTATTCCTCCAGCATCACGTTGTGCGACAGTTGTCCCATGATCATCGTTATGCGCATGGTCTTCTCGCCGGTGAATGAGAAGATGTCGGTATATGCCTTGCGATGGTGCGACTCAAAGTGCCATTCGTCTTCCATCAGGGTTACGTCGCTCATGCGCGACAGCCTGAAGGTCTTGTTGCTGCCTGATGCCGGCTCGTAGCATCTTATGTCCTTGTTGTTGTTCATAAACAGGAAAGGCTCTACAATGCGGTCTCTCGTCGTGTGGCTGTTTGGCGACGAATAACCGTTTATCACCACCATGCGGTGCATCTTGATAGCCTCGTAGAGGGTGGTTCGCATGCGGGCGGTGCGACGCTGCAGACGTTCGTCTTCAAGTATCTTGAAATCGTAGAAGTGGTCGAGCTTGGCATGCAGGTTGCGCAGGCGCATGCTGTCGGCACCTGCGTCGTTGATAAGCTGACGCATGAGCAACGCCTCGTCCTCAGTGAACTGTATCAGGTCGAACAGCGTAGTGAAGAATTTGCTTGAGCGGTCTATGCAGTATTTGTAGCCGTGCTTCTCCACTTTGAAGCCTGCCTGCTCGAAAAACTCTATGTAGTAGTAGAATGAGCGCCTGGATATTCCGACCTTACGGCAGATGTCTTCTGTCGTCATCAGACGGTTCTGTGTAAGGAGCAGGATGAGGTCGAGCTCGCGTTTAAGGTGGTCGTGTCGCATTTTCGAGTTGTGGTTTTATTCTGTCATGTTGCCGTTTTTGCCCATTTCATCGTTAGTTTTGGCGTTTTCTGACTTTTTCTTGCTTGATAATGTAAGTATTGTGACACTTGCTATCACGAGTGCTCCGCCCATGATGGTGAATGCGTCGAATGGCTCATGCAGTACTAATATACCGATAACCATGGCGGTAAGTGGCTCGAAGGCACCGAGTACTGCCACCACCGTAGTGTCGATGAGGCGCAGCGCCATGGTGACGCAGATGTTGCTGAAGGCTGTAGGCAGCAAGCCTACGAGTGCGAGGTGCATCCAACATTCCGCATTAGGTATACTCTCTATGCCGTCTTCGAAAATGTATGAGCATGGCAACAGCAGCAGCAGGGCTATAAAGAATATGTAGAACGTGAACTTTATGCTCGGCATCTTCTTCAGCCTCAGTCGTGGCAGTACCACAAGGTATATGCCGTAGCCTATACCGGAACACAGTCCGAGCATCAGTCCGAAGGCGGTATATACGTTACTGCCGGTGAATACGCCGGACAACATCACCACGCCGAGGAACGCCATTGCTATAGTCAGCGCCAACTTCCATGACAGCCTCTCGTTGAGAAACAGCAGTCCGATGAGTGCGCACCATATAGGGTTGGTGTATATCAGTGACGTGGATATACCCGAGGAGATGTATTTGTAGCTTGCAAACAACGTTGCGGCGCATACTATGTATATTACAGACAGTATGGAGATGCGCCAGGCGTCGCTCCATGTAAGGCGCAGTGACTGCTGGCGCCACAGCATCATGGCGAGCATGGTGAGCGAGCCAAACAGGAATCTGTAGAATATGATACTGCTGTAACCCATGCCCATGTTGATGACGGGTATCGTGAACAGCGGAATCAGTCCGAATGACGCACCGGAGGCTATCGCAAGTATTATGCCTTTTGCTTCGTTTGACATGGCAATGGAATGCGTTGCTACTTTACAATATATGTGAAAAATAAGAAAAATCCCTGCAAAGGTACAAAATAATTCAAAATTATTTACTACTTTTGCAAGAAATTACTGACATTGTGATGAAAAAAAACATACTATCTTACATATTGCTTCTGTGCATGTCATGGCTCGCTCTTGCTGCCGATGCACAGGCGTCGTACACGTGGAGCGTCAGCAAGGGTGGCGCAGATGAACTGATACTGACGTTCAACGGCAGACTCGATGATGGCTGGCACCTCAGCGATCAGAGCATAAAGTTTGAGGTTGCCGATGGAGTGGAGCGCATAGGAGGCTTCGCAAACAACAGGCAGAAGCTTCGCATAACGAAGAAAAACTACCATTTCAAGGGCTATATGGAGTATATAGTGTGCTCTGATGTTAGCTGCCTTGCACCGCAATATGTGGAGTTCGATGTGACTGGCGAAGCTCCGTCGGCAAATGACGTACAGGAGGGCAAGGCGAAGGGCGATGATGCTGCGGTGACACCGGTTGTTTCGACGGAAAAAACAATTGATGCGAATGACTCCGTATCACTGAGTGTAGCGCAGAAATCACCGATGGATTCGGTGATTATAGATCTCTCTGACCCATTATGGAAACCTGTATTAGTGAAGAATGCGACGGTCGGAGATGTGGCAGAAACGCGACAGGCTGGTTTGTGGAGAGGTGCGCTGATAGCCTTCCTCGCAGGACTGCTTGCACTGCTGACGCCGTGCGTGTGGCCTATCATACCACTTACGGTATCGTATTTCCTTAAAAGAGGCCGTGGAGTGAAAGATGCCGTGATGTTCGGCATTTGTATCGTAGGAATATTTATATTGCTTGGATTGGCAGTAACGTCGCTGTTTGGTGCCAATGCCATGAACCAACTGGCTACCAATGCTGTGTTCAATATCGTTTGTTTCCTCGCTTTGTTGCTGTTTGGCTTGTCGCTCATCGGACTGTTTACCGTTACGTTGCCGTCATCGTGGTCAGCAAATCTTGACAGCCAAGCTACGAAAAAAGGCGGTTTCATCGGTATATTCCTCATGGCATTGACCCTCGTGGTGGTTAGTTTCTCGTGTACGGCGCCAATTGTCGGCACACTGCTTGTAGAGATAGTATCGAGCGAAAGTTCCACATACGCACCGCTGGTGGGCATGCTTGCGTTCTCACTTGCACTTGCATTACCGTTCATGCTTTTTGCCTTGTTCCCATCTATGCTAAAAAGGATGCCGCGTTCAGGTGTATGGATGGAGCATGTGAAGGTAGTGTTGGGTGTGCTCGAGATAGCTTTTGCGCTGAAGTTCCTTAGCGTTGCCGACATGACGTATGGTTGGGGCATACTGTCATGGCGTACGTTCCTCATTGTGTGGGCACTGCTTTTTGGAGGCTTGACGGTATATTTTATCGTAAAGAGAAATACGATGAAATGGTGGATTATTGCAACAGTACTACCATTGTTGCTCACCATTTATCTAATAAACGGCATAGCTGGTGGAGACACAAAACTCGTTTCGGCGTTTATGCCACCAAAGACAGATGCGACTGAGACAGTCTTTGATGATTATGAGAAGGGTATGGCTGCAGCCCGTAAGGCTGGTAAGAAAGTGTTCCTGGACTTTACCGGCTATGGTTGTGTAAACTGTCGTAAGATGGAGGCAGCGGTGTTTACGGATGAGCGCGTAAAGGCGAAAATGTCCGATTTCATCGTTATACGTCTGTATGTCGATGACCGTACGGAGTTGCCTCAGAAGATGTATGTGAAGGAAAATACAGAGAAGGTTCTTCGCACCGTAGGCGACAAGTGGAGTCTGCTTGAAGAACACAAGTTCGGTCAGATTACACAACCGCTCTATGCTATACTTGATGCAGATGGCAATGCACTGACTACAACGTATAGTTACGATGAAGACGTAGAAAAATTCCTACGTTGGCTGTCGTTGCGATAATCATTCCCTCTTCATTTTTCTGCAAGGTTAGTAAATCTTTCATCTTTCAACTTTCAACCTTCCCCTCTCCGCTCGGCACGCAGTGACGCTTTGCTTTAGCAAAGAACCTTCAACTCTCCGCTCGGCACGCAGTGACGCTTTGCCTTAGCAAAGAACTTTCAACTGTCTAAAGCTGTCCTGCCTCTACAAGTCTTACTACGCGCTCTGTCAGTTTGTCCTTGCCTTTTGGATCATATTCTTTCTTGAGCGAAGCACCGAACATCCATGCGAAGGTCTGGTAGAATACGGCACGTGTGCTACCGAGGAAAGCCTGCACCAGTTCGTAAGACGAAGAGTTAGTCTCGCGGTAGATCAGTTTTATAAGCAGCTTACCTTGCGCCAAAGTCAGTTTCTTCATGCGTGGTGTATATTCCGCCTTCAGACTCTTCTCTACGTATTTCATGTGAGCCTCGCGAGCCTTCTTGTTAGGTAGGGTCTCCAGATATTCATAGGTCTCGATAACGGCGGCGTTGACCTCCTTTGCAATGGGTAGCACCTTCTTTACGTTATATACCAATTTGTTGTATGCCTGTCGCTGCTTCTCGTTCTTAAACTCCAAGGGACCATAGACATACACATTGTTCATCTCGACGTATTTTATACTGTCGCTACCCTCCAACACCTTACCTACTCTTACCATAGGGACAAAGGTAGGACTGTCCATATCGACCATGCGGTCTTCTGGCTTCACTTTCTTTTTGTCCTTTGCCATGGCAGCAAACGGCATAAGGATGGTAAATAATAATATGTATATAATAAAGCGTTTCACCGTTATAATATATGTTTTACGGCGCAAAAGTACAATTTATTTTTCATATATCGTTAATTTGGTGTATTAAAAATACATAATTCGTTTTATATATTAAGGAGTGATAGTGGAGTTTGGTGGAGTGATAAGGGAGTGATAGGGACATTACGCTTAGTTGATACAAGTATTATAAACAAGTCAGGTACATTTGTCCTTATCACTCCCCTATCACTCCCCTATCACTCCCTTATCACTCCCCTAACACTCCTTTTTCTTCTTTTTTGTGTTGATTAACGGAAAAATGACTATGCAAAAGCGGGAATACGTTGATATTAGTCAAAAAATAAAAAATAAAATTAAAAAATTAACAGAAATAATTTGGAAAACTCATAAAATAGTCTTAGATTTGTGAAACAAAATTACAAATAAAAGAAAATTAACAACTAAGCTACTATTATATATAACGTAAAAAAACAGAGAGAGGACTCGGGAGAGGGAGACCTGATAATGAGTTAAAAATAAGATAGGCGAGACAAGTTATGAAAAACATGATCGGACATATTGTCAATGGTAAGGCATTTGGCATATTGCTGACAACCTTAATGCTTGTGATAGCCTCTACTATGTGCAGTGCCGAACGGCTCGACAGCTGCAGGCAGAAACCACTAATCACCCTGCGCACCAACACATTGTATGATGCGTTCATTATTCCAAACATAGGAGCAGAGATGCAGGTGGGAAACGGATGGGCCGTTCAGTTGGACTGGTTCTATACGTGGTTCTCATCAAATAATCGTCACCGCTATTGGCAAGGTTACGGTGGATATGTCACCATGAAGAAATACTTCGACTTCCCAAGGTGGAATACTAGTACACCGCTGACAGGACATCACGTTGGTTTCTACCTGT
The DNA here is from genome assembly GCA_002392645.1 of Prevotellaceae bacterium UBA3849. Taxonomy (GTDB): domain Bacteria; phylum Bacteroidota; class Bacteroidia; order Bacteroidales; family Bacteroidaceae; genus Prevotella. Next base: position 33,195 of record DGHL01000070.1, on the reverse strand, counting down.
CAGGATTGACATACGACGTGGAGTGGGGCGGCAAAGGATATCAAGCCTCGAAGTTCGGATTCGGAGGAGGTGTGGAATACGGATATTCCTGTCGCGTGAGTCGTAACATGAAGATGGACTTTACACTCGGACTGGGCTTTCAAGACGGAGAATATAAGGAATATGAACCAAGCAGGGACCATTACAACCACTATGTATGGCTTGCCACGAAGAAACGCCACTGGTGGGGACCTACAAAACTGGAAGTGTCACTGGCATGGTTCTTAGGAGGAAAGAAGAAAAACAAAATTTCTATAGAATCTGTTAATCCAGTAGATACTATAGATAATAATAGGAAAGGAGGTGGCCTATGAAACACTCATCGCAATCCCTGCGGCAGTTGTTGGCAAGGGCCACGTTGATGCTCCTGACCATGACGCTCCTTACGGGATGCGAATATAAGGACCTCTGTTATGATCATAACCACTCTGACAAGGTCTATGTCACCTTCGACTGGAGGAAGGCTCCGCACCATACAGCGACAAGTATGACAGTGCTCTTTTACAATATTGACAACCCCTCACAGCAACCTATACGCTATGACTACCCTCTCAGTGGTGGCACAGCAACACTGCAACCAGGAAGATGGCGCGCCGTGACATACAACAATAATACGGAGGCTATCCGACACCGCGGACAGCAGTGGTGGACAACGCCAGAGGCTTATACTCGACAGTCTTCCATAGAGGAAGGCTCGCAGCTTACACGTGGAGCAATGCCACAGGCCACCGGTGCCGAGCAGGAACAGGTGATTCTTGAACCCGACCCTATATGGGGATGCGTAAGTGAAGAGTTTACCCTTGTTGCTGATGGTGATGGCTACAACTTGGTGTTTTATCCAGAGTATCGCTACACCACGCTGAAGGTGAAGATAACCGACGTTCCGAACCTGAAATACACCAACGGTGTGGGAGGCTCTATATCAGGCGTCGCGGCATCGCGCTTCATATCCACGGGAGAGATGGGACAGCAGACAGTAACCGAGGCGTTCCCTGTAAGAAAGACCGACGAAGAGACTCTTGAGATGAGCGTCAACATCTTCGGACATTGTCCTGAGTCACCATGGAATACTCATTTGCTTACCATCTATGCCATATTGGCTGACGGCTCGAAATGGTACTACACCATCGACGTGACCGACAAGATTCACCAAGCCGTAGAGCAGGATGACGGTACAATGGAAATAGAGGTCAGTGGGTTGCCTATCCCTAAGCCTATCGTAAACGGCTCTGGCTTCCACCCGACCATAGATACATGGCAGGGAGTAGAGATAGAGGTAGGAATGTAGAGCGGAAGGAATAAGGGTGAAGGGATTAAAGAATAAAGTAGAAAGAATTAACTATAAATTATAAATTTAAAAAACTTGATGACTATGGCATAAAACAGAGACTAAGAAAAAAACATTAAGATGAATTCGTTTCCCAAAGAAGTTACGAAGCGAGATGATGATTGAACTCTGATGAGAGAGAAAGAAACCCTCCATGAAAAACAGAGAGGGACACAAACAAAACAAAAAATTATTAACTTTCTAAAACTTAAAGATTATGAAAAAGAATTATTGGATTTTTGCAGCAGCAGCCGTAGCGCTCGCAGCTTGCAGCAACGATGACACCATAGAAAACGCTGCTTTCAGTGAGTCTAATGCGATTAATATCCAACCGTTTGTTGGAAGTGTAACACGTGCCACTGATGCAACCAGTTCTACACTTGCATCATTTACTGTTGATGCCTACAAGACAGGAACCTTCGGAAATACTCCTGTCAACTATTTCGCAGATGTTGAATTCTCTAAGGTCAATACTAGCCAAACCTACACTTCAACATCGAAATATTATTGGCCAAGCGATTATAATTTGGATTTCTTCGCATATGGTTATGCTAATGAAATTAACACAGGTATTACGAAGGATGCCTCTAACCAATTTACCGTCATAACCAATTCTGATGCTGACGACCAAGTTGATTTGGTCTATGCAAGAACAGAAAACTGGGGTAAAGCAACAGGTGCGGCTTCAGGACACGCAATTCCTGGAGATAATGCAGGTGCCGTTCTCAACTTCCGACACGCTCAGTCTCAGATTATAGTCCAATTAAAGAACTCAAATTCTAATCTGAAAGTAACCGTAAATGGGGTTCGTGTTGGTAATTTGGTAGATAGAGGTCAGGTTACGATAAGTGATGGAGATACTGATGGAAATAATGACAACACAACTTCGTACGTCCTCTCTTCTGCAGCTTGGGACACCAACATTACAGGCGCTACTGTTGCTACATATGATGTTGAAGCAACCGCAGCTACAGTTGCTACATCGTCTGCAGTACAAGCTGGCAAGTCACTTATTCTCATTCCACAAGCCCTCGCAACACCTGCAACCACATATGAGGGAACTGGTACACCAAAGGAGTACACAAAGCCTTACATCCTTGTTGACCTGAAGATTCAGAATAATAAAGAAGGTGAAGCTGGTGCTTATATTGTTGGTGCAGCATCTGGAAATAACGAATACATAACCGCCATGTGGCCTCTGCCAGAGCTTACATGGGCTGCGGGATATAAATATATATATACTGTTGACCTTGCTGGTGGTGGCTATTATCCAAAGAATAATACCGGCGATGACCAACTTGATCCAATTCTCGCTGGTGCAGAGATCAAGTTCGTTGATGTAACCGTTGACGAATGGGAAAACAGTGTTCAAACTGACATCACAAACACTCCTAACCCATAACCAACTACAAATATCTTATTTCCTTATTAAGAGGATTATAAGAATTGTACTTGACTAAAGTAATTAAGCCAGGTGGGGTTCGACTCCCCACCTGGCTGCTAAGGAAAAACAAGTAAAGGCCCGGGGCCGAAACAATGCATAATGCACAATTATTTGCAGAAGCTCATCAAGCTAAAGCAGTCATAATGCATAATTAAGATTGACCAAGTCAAAGAAAGAAAATAAGGAGAAGACAGAAAAAGGCGAAGCCTCGAAATATTGAAATAACTAAATGTTGAATAAACAAAACATAATAGGGTGCGCGACAGTCATGCTGCTGACAGCCGGACTGTTGGCGGCTTGTTCTACTGATGACGACGGCATCGACAATGGTGGCGGCGCAACGGAGATACGCCTTAACGCCGACTGCTGGAGGGTGATGGAGGCTACACGCGCCGCCGTAACATACGACAGCGATGCACAGCTGCAGGCAAGTAGCTTTGCTTGTTATGCCTACGAGGATGGCACCACTACACAGTATATCAGCGGTTCTACGGTAAGCTACAGCGACAGCCAATGGACCTTCGACGACGGCAAGCACTATTGGCCGGCATCGGGGGCTCTCAATTTCTTTGCATATATGCCGGCAAACCTCAGCGGCACACACTACACATTCGACCCAACGGCATACGATGCCAGCGCCAATGCTGACGGATATTCTGATGACTCTCCGCGCATAGTATGTACTGACCTGCCTGTCAGTTTCACGGTAGGAAGCGATAATACTCAGGAACTGATTTTCGCTTACACTGCCGACCAAGACAAATTCGGCACGAACTCCACACTCCAGCCTACGCCGGGATATGTGGGTCTGACATTCAAACACCCCTTTGCTCGTGTATGCTTCAAACAGTCAGAGGCAAACAGTAGCAATGTAAAGATAAACAGCGTGACGGTATCGGGCATAAAGAACAATGGTACATGCACCTTCGACGGCTCCACCATCGTATGGACACCGTCAGGTGATGCCACGGCACTCACGGTATCGGGCATACCGGCAACCAACACACCGGCAACAGGCAACGACTTCTACCTTGTGGTGCCGCAGACGTTTGCTTCAAACATCACATTCACCGTCAATGCCACATGGACTGACTGGAGCAATGTAACGAAAGACGTAAGCGCCACTGTCAACGTAGGCTCATGGGTGGCAGGCTACAGTTACACCTATACACTGACACTCGACAAGTTTGCCCTGACGGTTGACGCAGAGAAGTTCACCGAACAGTGGTGATGGCTTTTATTATATAAAACAACGAATTATGCGAATTTCGCGAATTAAAATATTCGTATAATTTGTAAAATTCGTTGTTTTGAGATAAATTAGTATTTGAATAAGTTACTTTAAGATATGAAGATACATCTACGGATATTCGCAATACTGACAATGCTCCTGCTGATGGCAGGCGGTACAGCCAACAAGTCGTGGGCTGCCACGGTAACATATCATATACTGACGCTCCCGATAGACCCGTCAAGTTATGATTACAAAATGAAGGCTGAGGTCACCGGACATCGTCTGGAGGCCTTCAAGGTCATTGTGAATAACCAGACTACTGTCGAACTTCCTACGCATTATAAGAGTCCGCTGGCTACTGGCTTTACCTATTACAAGCCAGATGGTATCACCAGTGGCGGTTCTGCTATCAGCCTCTACGACGACGTTGATAAAACCAAGGGCATTCTCTATGACGTCAAGAACGATGCCACACCGGTTGCTGAAGGTACGGCAATTACTACAAACACTGCAGAGTACTACGTTGTCTATACCTACAATGCCTCCAATACTATTGCCAAACTTGACGGTTCGGTGAACTACAACATCGGAGTTAAGGGCAAGGGTTTCCTCTCGCTGAACAGAGGTCGTAACAACCGTCCTGCCATTATACCTACAGCCAAGGTTGACCCTGAGATGCTGGCAAGTGAAGACTTCTCTTATGTGGACAATCCCGCTAATAATATTGGCACTTATTGGTCTAGTGGTGATAACAAGAATAAAGAATCAGACACGAAATCCAAGTTCTTCTTCGGATTTAAGTTTGAGGGAAACGACCCTTACCACATCATCATCCGTACTACTTATGCCAAAGATACTACTTACATAGAAAAGAACGAAGGAACAAATAATTTTGTATATAAGTGGTATAAGGAAAGCAGTCTGTTTGCTAAAGGAACTGACAAAGCTTACTTAGCCAGTGACGAGCATAGGTTATATAATCTAGCATATAATATCAATACTTATCCTACGAACCCCACAAACTTGACGGAGGGTGTTGGTACAGGTTATATTACCCAAACCGGTTACTATCATGGTCATGGTAAAAACGGTGTTTGGAGTACTGTGGCGTTGCTTAACAATACCTCTAACAACGGCTATGTCCTTATGGGATCCAGAACTGTGGATGGAAATGGTAGTGTTCCTGCACCGGCGGAAAATAACACTAAATACTATTATATGACGTTTGACGGCTACAACGACATGAAATACAGCCAGATTACGTCGGAAGTTGCTACAAAAAACAATACTATAGATGGTATCTATCCCATCAAGAAGGTGACATTCAAGATTGCGACGCCGTTCTATGCCGCTGAGCAGACAAATGATCATATTGTCTCTGTTACCGACTGGGTCAGCCAATATACAGTAGATAACGACGACATCGTGATTAAATACCTTCCCAAGTCGTTGAGGCGAAAGTATTGTCAATTCACAGGTAAGTTTTATAAGGATGCAGCATGCACTCAGGAGATTACCAGGTTCTCTCAAGCCACAGAAGATCCGACAGAGGGCTATCAAGTATATATAGGATATGTACTGACATCAGACATTCCTTTCAAGGGTATCAAGCCGGCAGCAACCTACAATGCCTCTACTTGGGCTAATGCTACATGGTATGAACTGACCGACGAGGGCAGTACGCAGACTGATGGTTTGAAACTCAAATATGATGGCACGAACTTCAAGAACAATGGTGCCGACGGCGTTTACGACAAGACTACCGAGTTTGCCTTCATTGGCGACCCATACGAACTGCGCGTGGTGTATCGTAACGCAACCTCTGATGCTTCTCCATCCTATGTCGGTGCAGCAGGAACGTCTCCTGACACAGGCACATTGCTGACTGCCAGCACAACTGACTCAGAAGGCTACAAGTGGGAACTGCCATACGAAACCACAGCAGGCAGTTTCCTGTTGAAAAAGTATAAGGACGATGGTTATTGGTACTGGGATGCAGGACATCCGAGTCCCGTTGCCATATCTTACAGCACAAAGGCACACACCTATAACGTAGCTACCGCCAATGCCCAGACCGTAACCATCAACGTCAGCGATCTTGGATTTGCCGATGATGATTACATCTTGGTTACAGCTGGTGGAACAAATGCAGACCAGGTGACCGTAACCAGCGGAAAGATATATGTGCAAAAGGATGGCACAGCCTCCTTTACTGCTGCCATCAAGGCCAGGGGAGACAGCAACAAGACGTTCACACTGTCCGTTCAGAAATACAATAAGGATAACGTTGCCCAAGGAACGGCTTCGGTCATTACCATCAATCAGAATAATGGAACCTTCACCGCCAATACTGTAAAATACAGCACTGTAGGTTCCACTCGCGTGAAGGTGATGACTCTGCCCACACGCAGCTTCACCTATAACATTGTGGACAAGTCGGGACGCATCGCAGTGAAAGCCAGCGTCAACCAGACTATTTTCTCGTCGCTGTCTTTGGCCAGCATCCCAAGCATTATCGTCAGCCCATTCCTGTCTGGTGAGACAGTGACGTTCTATCGTACATTTGATAACGGCTCAGGCGATGGCACTGGTACGAGTCGTGCTCACTTGAGTAATGCCATCACGGAACTAACGGCAGGCAATGCCGCTACCAGTACTGACGTATATGTCAAGTACACTACGACGGCTCTTAATTCGAGACCTGTCAATCTGAGCGAAGACCAGGAACTGAATGTCAAGCTCAACGGATATTATGTTTACTACGACAAGACGGCAAATGCACTCAAGACAAACGCAAGGCCCACATCGGCCGAACTGAGTTCTTCGGAATATCTCTGGAAACTGCGAAACAGAGATCCCTATGCCATGCTGATTGACAACATAGGAGCAAGGGAAGATCTTAATGTTAGCGGGCAGTCGGAGCTTGTCACGGTATATGATGACAGCAGTATAGGAACTTCCCAGAGCAGACAACAAGGAGCTTGGATGGTATTGGCTGCAGGTTTGGGCGATGCCGTTGGTTTTGATTTCTCTACTGACAGGTCCAATGCCCAGCGTTTTGTTGCAAAGAGCAGCCTTCAGTCTGGTGTCTATGAGGTGATGGTGGCTGATGGCGGCACCGTGGATGCCTCCACTACCTACTATAATATTGGCTGCCCTGAGGTTAGCCCAGAGGAGGTTAATACGGTGAAGATATACAACAATACGACGTATGCTCACGGCCATGATGTACTGAGGTTCGTGCTGAACCAGAATATCGATTATGTTTACCATCTGATAGATAAAGCCAAGCATGAACTGCTGACAGCCAGCAGTAAGAACCCAGAACTCGCCTTGCCTGCTGAGTATCAGAGTCCGTTGGTGGAAACATATCATTTCTATGACCAGGACAACATCACAGAGAGTGATGGCGAATACACGGTGAATACTCCTGCTACGGAATTGGCATCTCTTACCGCTCTGTTAGCCACCGCCACAGCACCATCGTCCAGTAGTGCAGGAGCCTATGATGCTGCGGATGCTAATCACAAGCATGCTGATGCGGTTTCCACTGATGACATCAACGAGAAAGCCAAGAAACTGACAGTAACAGGCAATCACTATTACAAGATAGGTGACCACTATTATGTTGTCAATGTAACCAAAGCCTGCTACTATGACATCTACGTTACCTATGACGAGAACGACATTGTGAACTTCAACAAGGGTCAATACATGCTGAAGTTCCTCGAACCGTTTGCTGACGGCTATCATCTGGAGGACGGTAATGATAAGCTGACCGCGAATAAAATACAGGCAGTCTATCCTTACTGTAACGGTGATGGCAACATGAACGTCTATGGTAGTGCCATGCAGAGTGAGCAGTTTAACGGTGGTGCAAGTACCCGTCCTCGTTGGGTGTGGTATTTTGTAAGTGATAATAAGGATCCATACCATGTGAGCATACGCTCCAAGAGTACCACCGCATATAATGGTATTAACAATAATACCTATCTGACAACCTACGCCGTGCATTTCAATCAGGATGCCGATCCTAATACCATGCATGTTGTGACGGGTGGAACCTTGCCTGGCATAGCATCTGAGGAACCCACGGAATACATGGTGCTGGGAACCAAAAGTAACTACAAGTTGTTGACGACAAATGAAATCAACGACGGCACGACGACAGAGCGCCGCATGGTGACCTCCCTGGAGCAGTATTGGAAGACATACAACATGCTTAAGCTCGCTGTGCTGGGCATAAACAAGAATACCGATGCATACAGCGAGGACGCCACCACATGGGTAGTGCCCGACAGCCTGAGAACAGAACTTGAGACAAAACTGGATAATAGGGGCGTTGGCACTGGCAAGTGGCACAGTTATCGTGCTTATGCCAATGCGACACGTTGGAACGGTTACAACAATAAGTCTGATGGTTCAGGAAAGAAAGTTGTGGAGAATATAGAACACTGGTTCCAGACCTTCGACATGGGCCACGGCACCTTCGATATTGAGAGTGCCGACATACCGCCTGTGCTCGTGCTGCTCGACCGTCATGGATGGGAGATTATGCGTCGCCCATTGCCAAACACCACCACCTATCCTGAGGGTGAGGAACTGAAAGGACTGCGAGAGTTTGACAGTCCGTTGGTTGACAAATACTATTTCTACTCCAATGCTTCCAAGGCATCCGGTTGTCATAAATACTTAATGCGCCTGAAGGATGGTGCAGAGCGCGACCAAATCAAGGTCAACGGCGTACGCTATAGCTCTTCATCACTGGCTGACCTGCCTCCTATAACAGCCACAGGTGTTCTTAGCGACGGGGCTATTCAGGACTTCTACGTTATATACACCGTGAAAGAAGAGTATGAAAAGAACTACGATTATACTCTGGATTATACGGAGGTCAAAGATGCCAACGACAAAGTCACCGGCTATAACATAAATTCCGAGACGGGAATATCACAGCCATATCTCATTTTGCAGAACGGTCGTTTCTACAAGACAAAAAATGCAGCCAGCGATAACACAAGTTATATCTCCAAGCCTATCGGTGAGCATACCAATCCTGAAGGTGGTAATGTTTATGACCTGATTGTCAGTCCGAAGAACCACGGTGGTACTAATGATAACATCATTGACGGCAGTGGCAACTTCATAGGCAACAACTTCTGGTATGTCAAGCCTAACATTGACATTGATGAGGAGATGGGTATCGTATGGGGAACTGCATTATCGGGTACTGGTGAACCTCTGTCAAAAGAAGGCACTAAGGTAGCCTATAAGGACAAGAGCGGTTTTGACCCATATAACATACAGCTTCAACTCGTAAATAAAAACGATGGAACCGCTGATGGCAGATACCTGACTACTCACATGACTTCTGCCCGTTTGGAAGAAGGTATCCTGAAAGGAGACTATGATGAAGAAAAAGGCGGCACAAAGATGATTACGCTGGAAGATAAGTTCACAGCCTATAACCCTGACGTTTACAAAGGCAGTGAGGGCTATGACCATACCAATCTGCAGATGAGTAACCAGACCTTCATGGCTGTCTCTGATGCCAACGGCAACATGCAGCTGATGCCACGCTTCGACCATACGCAACGTGTGGATCTTGAGCGTGTCACTCCTTGGGAGACAAAGTTGAAAGACCCAGTAGATCATGCTGTAGCAAGTCTTGACAACAATGCCTCGCAAGGTTCGCAAACCACATTCTTCGTACGCCCACAACGCTTCCACTATCATATTATTGACAATAATGGTCGCGAAGCCCTCAGCTATAAGAGACCTGCAGACGCCTATCCTGCCATCACCGAGCATTTCAAGAGTCCGCTGGCCAAGGACTTTACATATTACACTGGATCGGCAGAATATAATTCTCCAGAAGGAAGCAGCGTACAAGAGTGGGGACCGGCAGCGGCTGACTTCAAGAAGACGTTGACGAGTGAATCACTGCTGGCAGATGCGATAAAGCTTTTACCTAATAGTGGCACCTATTATTACAGGATAGGCACGAGAGGTGTCTTTACATATAAGAAAGTTGTTGTTACCAAGGGACTGTCAGAAAAGCAAATCACTGGTTCATTTGCTGCAGCGAATCTTGATGATGTTGACAACGATGTATATGTCCGCTATGCCTATGATAAAGAATCCGACCTTGATGGCGACGAAATCCTCTATGGTAAATGGTTTACCGTCAAGTTGGCAGGGAAAGACTTGCAGGCAGACGGCACCCTCGTCGTGACTGAAGGTGCAACACAAGGCACGGGCGTTAATCTATATGCCGATTCTGATACTCCCACAAGGCCTGCCACCATTGACGCAAATGCCAAGAAGTGGCAGTGGAAGTTCCTGCGTGCACCTACCGACCCTTCTTCTGACTATTATGTAGAGCCTGATCCGTATGCTATTCAGATATTTAATCGTGAGGCCAATTACACTACGAATCCATCAGAGGAGCCAAGTCCAATGGGTGTACCTATCAAGATACCTAATGCCAACGATGGTGCAGACCGTTATGCCCTGCTCAATCATTCCAGCGGTGGCTATGCCTTGGCTGTAGCGAAAGAATACGACAGAAACTACAATTATATCTTCCTCAACGGTGCTGGCATGACAGCTCCGGATGCAGGAACGCCGCAGGCTGCCACGACAGCAGTGGAAACGGACTTTAACTACAAGGCTGGCACTCTTACTACAGGGGCACAAGTGCTTGTAGAAAGTGATGTGGTACACAACTTTACCTATAACGTCATCACTAATGCCAACAAACTTGCCATTACGGCAAATCAGAATAACGAAGAAGCAGGATCTCACAATTACGACCCTTATCTGCCAGAGAGTGTCCAAACGCCTCTGCTTAATACGGACGACTATCTGTATTACGGTTTTGCGACAAACCCAGAAGGTGATATTTATTCTGTGAATCCGCAAACAATTCTATACACCCTCTATGGCCTTTACGATGACGTAGTCTATGTACGCTACAACGCCTACAACATGGACAATACATCGTTTAAGGTGCCGAATAAGAAAACTATTGATGGCGGTCATGTGGCGCGTGATCCTAATTCCGTTGACGTGTCAATGAATATCGATGGCGGTTTGCCATACAACATCGTGTGGTATAACGACAGCATGATGCAGTCAACTGACAACTTAGCTGTCAGCTATGCTGGTAGTCATGCACTTTCTGGCAGCTCTGCACATGTGTGGTACTTCACCGGGAATGACCCATACGCTCTCAAAATAAAGCACAAAGGCGGCAAATACCTGAATGGTACCAGTACACTGGCGGATGAGGCCGATGCTCCTACCTTCATGCTGCTGCAAAAGGCCGGCTATGACTATGGCGTACTGCAGTTAACCGGTACCACGGGTGCTAACGCAGGCAAGAAACTTACAGGCTATGGCGGTGCGCTGACGGCAGATGCCAACACCGATCCTACAAAGTTTGTCATCTTCGGTCTGTCCATCCACCACCTTATATATCATCTGGTGATTGCCAAAACTTGTCCTGACAAGACTGATCCTCAGGCAGGTGAATATGTGGATATACCTTATAGGGAGACAATATCCGGCGATTTAGGTAAAAAGAGAATATTTGGCACCACACAGCGTGACCTGACAGCGGTAAACGATGGTGAGGGACCCCACTATCCTGGTGAGAAATATCAGTTAGGCTCAACCTTGGAGTGGAACGGTGCACAGCACACTTACAGCTACGATGCTGGTACGGTAAGTATCGGTGACGATTTGATATTGCCCAACATCTTCTATCGTCCTAACTGCTTGTTCGATTTCTATGTCGAAGGTATCTACCAGCATTTTACTGAAAAAAATGATGATGAAGGTCAGCCTTATGCAGGCATGGAAAGCAAGTATAAGGGTCTGAAACTTACCAAACTGATGTCTGATGAAGAGCTAATCGACCAGACCGTGGTAATAAATGTTGTCTATAAGTTCGATACCGGTTTGTCAACAAACTCAGGTATGGATTTCGTGACGAGTGTTGACCAGAACCTGTGGTACACCTTCGAAACCACTGATGCCACACCGCAGTTGGCTCACTACACCTTTGTTCGAGGAATGAGAGCCGAGAGAGGACGTGAGTTGCACTACACCAACGACTATCTGTGGACACCAGTGGGTGACCCATACGGATTTAGGACGTATAACCGCTATATATATAAGAATGACGGAGAGACAACAAGCGTATTGACAACAGACGATATTGCTGACGGAGAAGAAGTAAAGATGGGTGTCATTGCTAGCAATGACAACAGAGGTATCTACGAGCTGTTACCAGGTGCAACACCTGGCAGCGGTACCTTCCGTGTACACCCACTGCTGAATACAGACAATACAATCTTCCTCAGCATAGTAGAATCAGGTAATCCTGCAGATATCGGAAAAATGATACTCAGTGACGATACACCAATAAAGGAGTGGACCTATGGCCTTGGCTTAGACTTGCTGACTCCTTACTATCAGGGTGCCGGCAATGTGGGCGGACTGACGCCAGCGGGCAAGACAGCTTACGAAACAGCTCAAACCACGTATGCAGATGATCCTTTGGGACTCATTCTTGAATTGCAGAATATTTGTTACGACGATGCAAACATAGTGCAATATTCTCCGGGCTACTATCGTCTGCGCTCACAAACAGGTGCGTCAAGTCTCAGTCCTGTACGTTATGCCAGCGGCTATCTGCATGACATAGAGAAGACGGCCGGCACAGGTGATACGCCTATTCCTATGCACTTCTATAGCAGAGCCGGCACCAGCACGACCTTCGGCGAAGGAGGTCTTGGCTCCGGCTTCACGGAAACTAATGCTACACGAGGAGAAATTCCTGTTCCTGCAACAGAGTCTGATGCTTCGGCCATCTTCCTGTTCACAGGAACAAAAGATGCCGCTACCATGCAGACCCAAGGCCTTTATGTCAAGGGCGAACAGACGAATCATGATGGTGGCTATGCCGTGATGACGGAAAATGCGGCTTCTGCCACAAGTTTCAAGGTTGCTGACATCGGTGGTGCCGTAGTCCTAATATATAACGATGCTGACGACAGAAGACATTACATTAACTATAATCAGGGTGACGCCAACCATAAATACGATTTGCAGTATTATGAGAATGTACCCGTAGATGGTAGTAAGTGGTGTATGGAACCTGCTAAATCAATGTCAATAGCGACTAACAATGGTGGTGACGGTTATTACTACAGCACGTTCTACGCTCCATTTGACGTACTCCTGCCTGCTGATAAGGGTAACAAGACGTATAATGCATACGTCTGCAAGACATGGGATGACGCAGGACTAAATCCTTCTCTCGTCCCTGCCGTTACTGCTGTTGACACTACATACGCAGAGGGTAAGTTCGTGCCTGCCGGTACACCTGTCATCATACGCACTTCAGATGAAACGAATAGTGTGACGTTGTCCCTGCCTTCTACTTCACCGACGGCATCGTCAATTACCACTGACCTTACAGGTTCATATCTGGAGAAACTGCTGCCTCTTGACACTTCACACGATGCATATACCTTAGGTTTGTATTTCGTCAGCAATGCAACAATAGACCGTTCTACGGGTGTCGTAACAGCACCATTGGTTGAATCGGCAACCACAGGTGTGGGATTCTATATCAACGCTACGCCAAACAAGGAATACAATTCGCTGCAATCAATGTGGCAGAGAAACAACCGCTATGTGCTCCATAACAAGATATATTACCGTGGTACAGGCGGTGGCGGTGCAGAAGCGAAAGCAGCACAGTTTGTTCCGGTGAATTTCGACTTCGAGGACGAGCCTATCGTTGAGATCGATCCAGAGGAAGGTGCAATGACAAGCACCGGCAGTACGGTCAAGACTGAACTGCAGGGAGTCTATGACATGATGGGCCGCAAGGTGATTGCTGCAGAAGAGATGAGCGACAACCAGTGGCGCCAGCGCCTGAGTCCGGGACTCTACATCGTCAATGGCAGGAAGATGCACATCAACGGTAAGTGATTTTTGTAGTAAATGAGTGGTATAAAGGAAAATTAGGTAAATGTTAAGACAGACCTTCAGCGATGAAGGTCTGTCTTTTTTTGCACCCTAATGTCGGCAGTCTGTAACAATTTGAAAATCAGTGTCTGACGAGGAGCGTTGTAAAAGCTATCATATTACGCGGTAAAAGCTATCACTTTACGTTGTAAAAGCTATCACTTTACACTGTAAAAGCTATGCTATTACAATGCCGCATGAAAACGTCAGTTATCAGCCACGCTATGAAGCAATATGACAGAGGTGAAAATGTCTATTTTCGTAAATCGATTCTAAAATCTCTAAAAATATGACGTTTGATGAAAAAAATCACAGAGAAAATAGCCGTAGAATGAAAAAAAAAGCGTAACTTTGCGTAAATTTAAAGAAAACGACAAACTCAATAAATTTAAGAAAACGACAAACTCAATATGCACAAAAAGAATTTTCAGCAAAAACTCTTTACCGCAACACTAACACTGTTGGTGTTATTGCTTGCCTCATGTGGCAAAAACCGTTTCCATATAGAAGGTACCATAACTGATGCAAAAGACTCAGTGCTCTACCTTGAACACATGAGTCTTGACGGACCTGTGGCCATCGACTCTGTAACGCTCAGCGATAAGGGCGACTTCTCATTCTCAGGCGAGGGCACTGAAACACCGGAATTCTATCGCCTGCGCATAGCGCAAGGCATCATCAATGTCAGCATCGACTCTACGGAGACGGTCAGCATCAAGGCCTCTTATCCTACCATGTCAACGCAGTATGAGGTGACAGGCAGCGAAAACTGCAGCAAGATAAAGGAACTCTCACTGCTTCAGCAGCGCCTCATGATGCAGGCGCTTGCCATCAGCAACGACCAGACGATGGGCGTTAAGGAGACAGAGGACAGCATCAACACCATCGTAGAGCAATACAAGGAGTATGTGCGCATGAACTACATCTTCAAGGAACCACATAAGGCATATTCATACTTCGCATTGTTCCAGACCCTCGGAAATCGTCTTATCTTCAATCCGCAACAGTCAGACATGGATATACGCTCGTTTGCTGCCGTTGCCACGGCGTGGGATACATACTACCCAGAGGCAGAGCGTGGAAAGAACCTTCACAATATCGCCATCGAGGGACTGAAGGTGCTGCGTCATAACCAGCTGAAGAAATATGGACCTGCCATAGACGCCAGCAAGGTGGAAGAGGTGTCGCTCTTCGACATACCGCTGATTGATAACAAAGGTGCTCGCCGCTCGCTTAAGGAGTTTACTGGCAAGGTGGTGCTGCTTGACTTCCACGTGTTTGCTTCGCCAAACTCTACGGAGCGTATCATGATGCTGCGTGACTTGTATAATAAGTACCATGCCCAGGGACTGGAAATCTATCAGGTGTCACTTGATGGCGACAAGCACTTCTGGAAAACCCAGACAGCTGCATTGCCATGGGTGAACGTGCTCGATCCTGACGGTGCAGACTCAAAGCATCTTGTGCACTATAATGTACAGTCTATACCTACATTCTTTCTCATAGGACGTGATAATACAGTGTATAAGCGTGATGCACAGATAAAGGACATAGACAAGGAGATTCAGAGCCTGCTGAAATGAGGAAGAAGGTAATTCTTTTCGACTTCGGCGCAATACTCGTAGGACTGAGCAAGCAGCGATGCATTGATGCTCTGCGCAAGATAGGCTGTGGCCGCATAGCCTATTATGTAGATGAGTGCAGGCAGGAAGACCTCTTCCATGAACTTGAGATAGGCGGTAGCATAGAGGCCTTCTGCGAGGAAGCGCGCAAGCAGTCGTCATATACCGATGAAATGGGCTCTTTTCATCCGTGCAAAGCTGCAGACGAGGAGATATGCTGGGCGTGGAACCAGTTACTCACCGATATCCCGGTGGAGAAACTGCGCATGGTGAAATGGCTTCATGACGAGTGCGGCTATCATACGGCTATACTGTCGAATACCAATCAGATACATTGGCAATATTCCGTAGAACATCTTTTTACGGTCGATGGACTTACCGTTCATGACTACTTTGATGATATCTTCCTGTCATGCGACCTTGGCATGGTAAAGCCGGATGATGGTATATATCAGAAAATTATAGGTGATTTGCGAAAGAATCCGTCGTTGGCAGATTTAGCGCCTTCAGACATACTCTTCATCGATGACTCCGCTAAAAACTGTGCCGCGGCAGAGAGCAACGGCATCGGTGCTTACCATGATCCGAAGGGAGATACGTGGCAGACACTGTTTGCCGACAAGGCTGTGGTGATAGGAAACTTTGACGGAGTACACAAAGGACACCAATATATAATAGAGCGTCTGAAGGACATAGCCGCAGAACAGGGTATGCATCCTACGGTCATAACATTTGACCGGCACCCACGCTCGTTGTTTGATGCGAACTTTACTCCGGAATATCTCACTACGTCCGAGGAGAAGAACGCACTGTTGGAGAGTATGGGCGTAAAAGTGGTCACGCTGCCCTTCAACCAACGGTTGGCAGATACTACGGCACGCGATTTCATGCAGAAAGTACTCGTGGATGATTTGAACGTAAAACTGTTATTGCTGGGTTACGACAATCGCTTTGGCAAACGCAACGAATACGAGGATTTTGAGACCTATCGCGGTTATGGCGAAGAAATGGGCATAAAGGTGATGCTCGGAGATGCCGTTGACGTAGGAAGCGTCAGGGTGTCGTCTTCATACGTCAGACATCAGGTGTCGGAAGGCAATATAGAAGAAGCCAACAGATGCCTCGGTCGTAACTATTCCGTTACGGGTGTCGTGGTGGAAGGCCACAAGGTGGGCCGCAAGCTTGGGTTCCCTACGGCAAATGTAGACCCCCCATACGGCAAGCTGATGCCTAAAGACGGGGTGTATGCCACGCAGATACTCGTGGATGGTAAGGTGTATAAGTCGATAACGAATGTAGGAACTCGTCCTACGCTTGATAACGGCTCAAACAGGACGGTGGAGACCAATATCGTCGGTTTCAACGAAGAACTATACGGTAAGACCGTCACCGTGAGTTTTCTGCGTAGGTTGCGCGACGAGATAAAATTCAATAACGTAGAAGAGCTGAAGGCTCAGATAGAAGAAGATAGGAAATTATTATGAAGAAAGCATCATTATATGTATTGGTCTTTGGCGTGGTTCAGGTTGGTGTGAGCCTTGCAGGCGTGGCAGTGCTACGTCATTTCTTTCCCGATGTTGATGCCCAGGCACCAATGCCGTTGCTTACGATGGTGGCGGTGGCGAGCATACTGCTTACGGTACTGTTCCTTGCTATGAAGTGGTGCCCGGTAAGTCGCAACTATATCCGCACCCGTCCGTGGCTGTCATTGATGTGGACTGCACTTCTCGGTATAGGCATAGTATTGCCGCTTACGTGGCTTGGTGAGCAGTTGCCGGAGGCATGGCAGGAAAACCTGCTCGGTGAAGAGTTCAAAGAGATGCTTCATTCTACGGAGGGATATTTTATAATATGTATGCTCGGCCCGCTGATGGAAGAGATAGTTTTCCGCGGTGCTTTGATACGAGCTCTCTTGGAGTGGTGCGACAAACGCATGCCTGACAACCGGGCACGCTGGACGGCAATCGTTGTTTCAGCGCTTGTCTTCTCGCTTGTACATTGCAATCCTGCGCAGATGCCACATGCCTTCGTAGTTGGAATACTGCTGGGATGGCTGTTTGTCAAGTCTGGCAGCATCGTGCCAGGTTTTATTGTACACTGGATAAACAACAGCGCAGCCTATGTGGCAGTGAATGTGTTCCCGCAGCTTCCGGTAGATGCAAAACTGGTGGATTATTTCGGAGGAAACAACATGGCTGTGGCGCAAGCGGTGATAAGTTCGCTGCTGATAGCGTTGCCGTCGCTGTATCAGCTTATAAAGAAAGAAAGCATATAACCACAGGGTGAATCCATGGAAATAGTAAAGGCTGTCATGTTATATAGAAATATGACAGCCTTTATTTTATGGGGTAGTATAATAGCTTTATTCAAGTTTCGCTTGCGCTCAACTTCTGGGGAGTTAAAAGGAGTCAAGGGGAGTTATCGCGGCTTTTCAGCCGCTCGGGGAGTTAAAGGACATTACTTCTGCTTTTCCCTTTTTGAGGAGTCGGGCTTGTTTTCGAGGGGTTAGGTATTGTCCCCTAACTCCTCTTTACTCCCCTTAACTCCCTTTAACTCCTCAAACTATCCGGACTTCAGAAAGTTGAGTTGCTTTAGCATACTGACAGTATAAAACCAGCTGCCTATAACTCTCGCAGTATGGCGAGTGATTTCATTTCTCCGAAGTCAGGGATGTGTATGCCGTAGAACCTCAGTGCAATGTCTGTGATACGGTTGCGCTCTGTCCTTGACATGACGTATAGATGTAGGTTGGCTGGAGTCATGCGCATCAAGGTCAGCATCTTTTCGGCTTCTTGCGGCAAGAGGAAATCCTGATGGATAGGAACGTGACTGCAGAAGATACCTTCGCGCATGTCGAAGACACATCCAGGTGAAAAACTTTCCATGTCTGGGTGGAATCCAAGAAAGCGCGACATACGCATCATGAACATAAGATGGAAGTTGGCTATGCCGCGCGAGGTGGTGTCAAGCCACAGCAGACTTTGCTCCACGAAATCGTAGAGCATAGTGTCGCCATGTTGGTCGCGAGTGGTATGCAGCAGGAACTCTGCAATGAAAAAGGCCACTGACAGCTTCGTGCTGTCGAAGGGTAGGGAAGAGTAAGTCTCGGCCAGACGTGCGTCAGTGAGGGTCGCCATCTGCTGACGTGGCGTGCGTGTGAAGTCAGCCTCCAATATCGTGAGAGGTTGGAAAAACTGACGGTGCACTTTTGCATTCTTTGACTTGCTGATCTTCCATACGGCGGACAGCCTGCCCTCGTCTCGTGTAAGGAAATCCACGATGAGTTTGTTGTCACCATATTTTACGGTCCTTAATACTATGCAATGAGTCTTATTATCCATTACTGAAACATGATTTCATGCGCAAAAATACAAAAAATACTTGATTTATGGAAAATAATTTGCAGAAAATTTGCAGGTTTGAGGAAAAATGACTACCTTTGCACTCGCAAAATGAGATTGTGCCCTTTTAAGGAAGGCTGACACATCCTCATCTTGATTTTTAGGCTGGCGCGTTCGTATATCGGTTAGTACTCAAGATTTTCATTCTTGCAAGAGGGGTCCGACTCCCCTACGCGCTACAAACAAAGAACATCCGTCATCACGCAGTGATTGCGTAAGAAATTAAGAGGTGACGGAAAGAAGTGGGGCAAAATTGATGTCCTGTTTCTTGCCCGAGGCAGTTGTAGTGACGTAAGACCTTTAAGCTATCATTAACATTCAGGCAGGTTGCCTGGTAAAAAATTCTAAACAAAAATGGCAAATCACAAGTCATCAGTGAAGAGAATCCGTCAGACTAAGGCAAGAACTCTTCGCAACAAGTACTACGCAAAGACAATGCGTAACGCAGTTCGTAAATTCCGTGCTCTTACTGACAAGGAAGAGGCAATTAAGCTTTATCCTACAATTCAGAAGATGCTCGACAAGCTCGCAAAGAAGAACGTCATTCATGCAAACAAGGCGGCGAACATCAAGTCAAGCCTTTCTCAGCACATCAACAAGATTGGCTAATTGATTTCTCAGAGTGGTAACACTCAGTTATTTGCGAGAATAATTATTTAGAACACAAGATTGTTTCCATAATAATTTTTTTGAAAAGGTTGCAGCCCGTGAGGGGTAGCAACCTTTTTCGTTTTGTGTACCTTGGTGTTATATTGGTGTTATACTGTTATACTGTAGATAATGCTGTTTTTTTGTATGGAAAAAGTTTGCGTAATTCAATAATTTTTATTACCTTTGCAAGGTAATTTTTAAAGAGATAATCCAATGGAAGATAACCAGAACAAAGAAACGAATTATACTGGTAGTAGTATTCAGGTGCTCGAGGGACTCGAGGCCGTGCGCAAACGTCCTGCCATGTATATCGGCGACATCTCAGAGAAAGGTCTGCATCATCTCGTAAACGAGACGGTGGACAACTCTATCGACGAGGCGATGGCTGGATATTGCACGGACATCCAAGTGGTGATAAATGAGGATAATTCAATCACCGTAGAGGATAACGGACGTGGTATCCCTGTTGATGAGCACCCAAAACTCCATAAGTCTGCACTTGAGGTCGTAATGACCGTGCTCCATGCCGGCGGTAAGTTCGACAAAGGCTCTTACAAGGTGTCAGGTGGTCTGCACGGTGTGGGTGTGAGCTGTGTTAACGCACTTTCTACACACATGATGTCGCAGGTGTTCCGCGATGGCAAGATATATCAGCAGGAGTATGAGAAGGGTAAGCCTCTCTATCCGGTAAAGGTCGTTGGCGAGACCGACAAGCGCGGTACACGTCAGCAGTTCTGGCCTGACGGCTCTATCTTCACCACGACGGAGTATAAGTATGATATCGTAGCACGTCGTATGCGTGAGCTTGCATTCCTCAATGCCGGCATCACTATCACGCTTACCGACAAACGCCCTGACGAAGAGGGTAACCTCCGCCAGCCTGAGGTGTTCCATGCCAAGGAGGGCCTGAAGGAGTTCGTTCGCTATGTTGACCGTCATCGTACGTCGATTATCGGCGATCCTATCTGCCTGAAGACAGAGAAAGACGGAGTGCCTATCGAGATAGCACTGCTCTATAACAATGACTATTCAGAGAACATACATTCGTATGTAAATAATATCAATACCATCGAGGGTGGTACACACCTTACTGGTTTCCGCATAGCCCTGGCACGTTCGCTGAAGAAATATGCAGATGAAGACGACCAGTTGCGCAAGCAGATAGAGAAGGCTAAGGTGGAGATAGCACAGGATGACTTCCGTGAAGGACTCACGGCTATCATCTCCGTCAAGGTGGCAGAACCACAGTTCGAAGGTCAGACAAAGACAAAGCTGGGTAACAGCGAAGTTAATGGTGCTGTGCAGAAAGCCGTAGGCGAGGCAATGTCCAACTATCTTGAGGAGCATCCAAAGGAAGCTCACCAGATTTGTGGAAAAGTGATACTCGCGGCGGCGGCACGTATTGCGGCACGTAAGGCTCGTGAGAGCGTGCAGCGTAAGAACCCTATGACAGGTGGTGGATTGCCAGGTAAGTTGGCAGACTGCTCAAGTCGTGATCCGAAGAAGACAGAGATATTCCTTGTCGAGGGCGATTCTGCGGGTGGTTCTGCAAAGCAGGGACGCGACCGCCATACACAGGCAATCCTTCCATTGCGTGGTAAGATTCTCAACGTGGAGAAGGTGCAGTGGCATAAGGTGTTTGAGGCAGAGTCCGTAAACATCATCCTGCAGGCCATCGGCGTGCGCTTCGGCGTTGACGGTGAGGACTCAAAGGAGGCAAATATCGACAAGCTGCGCTACGATAAGATTATCATCATGACCGATGCCGATGTCGATGGCTCGCATATCGACACGCTCATCATGACGCTCTTCTTCCGCTTCATGCCGAAGGTGATACAGGAGGGACACCTCTATATCGCCACACCGCCACTCTATCAGTGCACCTACAAGAACCACAAGGAGTATTGCTATACAGAGGAAGATCGTCTGAAGTTTATTGAGACATACTGCAATGGTGATGCAGACGATACCAAGTTGCATACTCAGCGTTACAAAGGTCTTGGTGAGATGAATCCGGAACAGTTGTGGGATACTACAATGAATCCTGAAACCCGACTGCTGAAGCAGGTTACTATACAGAATGCAGCTGACGCAGACGAGATATTCTCAATGCTAATGGGTGACGACGTAGAGCCACGTCGCCAATTTATAGAAGAAAATGCTACATACGCCAACATAGATGCGTAAGAAGAATATAGAGGCAGTAACAATAGAAAGCGTTGCCAAGAAATATGGACTGCCGCATATTGGCAACGATCTCGTGCTGATGGACACTCTCCGCTCGCTCCCTAATGTCATGGAGGCGCGGAGAATGTCCCTCTGTCTTTTCATAGGAGTGTGCACGAATGGTATAGTGACCCTGGCGGTCAATGACAAGAAGCGTGCAGCAAGCAGCAATAATGTGATGATCATCACGGAAGAGTCGGTCGTTACGGACCTGCAATACAGCGATGACTTCGATGGAATCGGCATTTTTGTGTCATACAAGCTGCTGCAGGACATACTCCGCGACGTGCGTAATGCCAGCGATCTCTTTTTGCTTACGCATAATTATCCGGTGTTTGAACTTGAAACGCAGGAGACCCAGCGTGCTCTTGAGTATTTCAAGTCGATAAAGGAGCGTGTAGGTATGGAGAAACATCGCTATCGTCTTGAGGTGGTACGATTGCTTATCCTCACCATGATATACGATTTCGTAGAGGCGTTCGACCGTCAGATATTCGTACCGGGCAAGGATGCTAAGCAGACGAGGGCAGAGCAGCTGTTCGTGCAGTTCGTCACTATGGTGAAGAATAACTTCCGCGAGCAGCGTCAGGTACAGTGGTATGCAAGCCAGATGGGCATCACCCCTAAATATCTGTGCGAGGTGATCTCTAACACAAGTCGTCGTTCTCCTAACGATTGGATAGACAAGTTTGTTACCGCGGAGATGCGTAATCTGCTGCGTCATACGGATATGAAGATGAGCGAGATTGCTGCGGCAATGAACTTCCATACTCAATCGTTCTTCGGAAAGTATTTTAAGGAAAACGTAGGAATTAGTCCGACGGAATACCGAAATGGCGTAGAGCCGAAGAAGTAAGGACTGCTGAATATGTGGTCGTAGTTAAGAGAAGTGAGAAAACATTAGCGATAAAGGCAGGGAAATTTGATACTCGACATTGAAAATATACTGATTTCATCGGACATTCTGACAGAATGTTTTTGTTGCGATCTTACAAAGTGTAAGGGTAAATGTTGCATTGAAGGAGATGCCGGAGCACCAGTTACACTCGATGAAATCGGCGAAATTGAAGATAATTTAGATGAAGTGTGGCAAGATTTGTCAGCTTCAGCCCAATCTGTAATAGATGCCCAGGGAGTGGCATACACAGACAAGGATGGTGATTTGGTAACGTCTATCGTCGGTGGCAAGGATTGCGTCTTTACTTGCTACGATAATCTTAAAATAGACGATGAAATCGTAGAAAATTGTTGTCTGTGTGCATACGAGCGACTTTATCGTCAAGGTAAGATAAAGTGGTGTAAACCTATGTCGTGTGCGCTCTATCCGATTAGGGTGAAAACACTCAGCAATGGCATAACGGCGCTGTCGTATCATCGTTGGGATGTGTGCAAGGATGCAGTAGCAAAAGGCAATGAACTGCATCTTCCCATATATAAATTCCTGAAAGCACCATTGATATCCCGATTTGGGGAGGACTGGTATGCGCAGTTAGAGGTAGCAGCCGAGGAAATAGCCAAACAAGGAATACGCTGATAAAGTTCTGTGTGTTGTCTGTAGGCGTATTATCTGTAGGCGTATTATCTGTAGGTGTAATGTCTGTAGGTATATTGTCTGCTTACAATGTTTTCCGAATACTATGAAAAACATGAGATTTCCCCTTTGCGAAAGAGTGAAAAATACTCTTTGATGTAAAAAAAAAGTGCAAATATGTTCAAAATAAAGACAAAACACGAAAAAGAACCAACAAGGAAACATATTGGTTTGTGTATTTAATGGTTTTTGTATAACTTTGCACATAATTCGGTTCGGATTTAATGTGATCCGTCCAAAGTACGTTGGTTATCCAAATAAAACAATAAACAAATAAAAATAACAACTTAAACTGTGAAGATTATGAAGAAATTCTTTACTTTCATGATTCTGTCGGCATTCGTTGCCGTCAGTGCTTTTGCAGAAGATTCCAGTCTTGGTGATGTTAAGTGGAGCATCAAGGATGGCGCAAAGATCAATCCTGCAAAGACAATTACATTAACCTTCCCTAATGCTACAGGTTTCGAGTTCGGCTCTACAGTCGAAATCGCATGTAATTTGTATGCAGCAGATGAAGCACCTTCAGATGACAATGCCTTTGATGGTATTGAAGGTACAATAACCGATGGTGTGGCATTTATCCTCCCAGATTTTGAAGTGCAGGAAAGTACGTCATACATATTGAAGGTTACTTCTATTCTTGTTAACGGTGTAGAAGTAATCGGTGATACCATTTATACTCTGAATTTCAAGACTCGTGGAGCAGAGCGTCAGCTTTCATGGACGTTCACTATAGATGGTGAAAGTGTAAAGAAAATCCATAAAGATGATGGAAATGGTAATCTGGGTACTTATGTAGATGGTAATGGTAAAACACAAAATAACCCAGGTGATTATTGGTGCTTGATAGCGAAAGATACTCGTCACTATGTTCACAAAAAACTGAACTATGAGGAAATTATGCTTGACGCAAATACCGTACTTCCAATGACGGAAGGATTGCTATTCTCAATCGGTGCAGATAAGGTATATGTGGGTGATACCGCAAAGACAGATTACCAAAAAAATCTTGTGTTCAATGGCACTAAGCAGAAAATGATTGTTCCTGATTGTAAGATAGGTGACATCATAACCATTAATTGTTTCTATTCTTCTAAGAATAAAGGTGCTATATATGTACCAAATGCGATGGCTAAGTGTCTCAACGATGGCGCATTAGTTTCTAATTCACAGGGTGGCGATGGCGATGCTGACAGCATACGCACAGGCTCAAAAGATGCTCCATATAAGTTTGAGGTTAAGATTGATGGCGATGTAGAGTTCATCTTTGATAACAACCGTGTGACAAGCCTTGTCATTGATGAAGCTAAGCCTATTGTAGATGTGAACTACAGTGTGGTAGCTGTTGCTGCGGATGATGAGACTAAGATTCTTAAGACTTATGTTGAGCCAACATTGGGTAAGACAAATGACGTAGCGAAAGTTAGCTATTCTTACTGGTTGAGAGATGAATCTGGTAACATTTATACTTATGGAACAAAGGGAGAACCTTTTACTGCAACATATTATTTGGGTAGCAATGATACCGTTTTTGCCCTGAAGTACAAAAAGATAGAATCAGATGATGTTGCTGTATATCTTTCAGAGGCAGAGGATTGGTTTGATGAAGAGAATCTTGAAAGTCCTATCCAATTATGTACCAATGAAAATTCAGCTATCCGTTCTTCAAATGGTAAGGCTGCATATTGCGCAGCAGAAGAAGGCTATCAGTTGACAACTCTCCCTGCTGGTAAATATAAGATTAGAACTGTATTGTTTGATGCTAATAAAACTGCATCTTACATGCCTACTTTCATGGTGGGTTCAGAAGAAGTTACACTTTCTGCAACATCTACAAACTTCGCAGAAGTTGAGTCTGGCGTAATAGAGATTACTGAAGAAAGTCCAGTTATATTGAAGCAGAGTGGTAATGATAAGCAGGGTATTGACATCATAGCCATTTATGCTACCGATGAATTGCCGGAGCCAGACTTCCAACTTGGTGATGCAAATGGTGACGGAGAGATTACAATGGCCGATGCAAACATGGTAGTAAACTACTTCCTTGCTGAAGATAAGGATTCAATAGATAATTTCCACTTCGAGGCTGCTGATGCAAATGAAGATGGTGATATCACAATGGCTGATGCAAACAAGATTGTGAATATCTTCCTTGGTACTGATTCTGTGGTTGAGTAAACCTTGAATTGAGCTAATAATATAATATGTATGCCCCGCAGGCTTTAATGTTTGCGGGGCATACTTCCATAAATACAAAATCATACATTATGAAGAGAATTCTGATTTTCTGCGCAGTTATGTTACTGGCTGCGTTTAGTGTCATGGCAGCCGATTTCACCGATGTCAGCGTAAGTGTCAGTGGAATGACCACAACGATGACCAACGGACGCGTGACAATCAAGATAGACAGTAACGGCAGAATTACCAGCTTGAAGTATAACACGCATGAGATGCTTGCGTCAAATGGCGTTTACTTTGACTATACTACGGCGAATGGTAACCAGGGATTATCACCTTCTAAGGTGGAGATAATAAAAGACTCCGTAGGACTCTGTGAGGTGTTGTATAGTGCAACATCGGGTAATACGATATTCCAGCAGGGCTTCATCATGAAAAAGAATGTGGCAGGTGTATATACCTACGTCATTGCTACTGGTACCGCCACGTCTGCCAGCGAGCCTATCAAGGAGGCACGAGTGTGCACGCGCCTTGCTTCCGACATGCTGAACGGCTATGTAGATTACCGCATGAACGGCCAGATACCAAACAACTCGGAGATGGCAGAGGCGGAGAAGGAGGAAAATACAGTGCAGGATGCCACATACTACCTTGAGGATGGTTCTGTCTATACCAAGTATAACTGGGCAAACTACGTAGAGCGTGATACTCTTCACGGACTATACAGCAGTGGTTTGTACGGCTTATGGAATATACCAGTGTCGTACGAATGGCTTAATGGCGGTTGCGACCGTCAGGAACTTATGGTGCATGCTACCAGCAAGTCGCCTATTACCATTCAGATGCTGCAGGGAGAACACTTTGGCGGTTCGGCAATGGTGCTGAACGAGGGCGAGAAGAAATTCTACGGTCCGTTCCTTATCTATGCCAACTATGCCACCAATCCTGTCAACAATGCAAGAAGTAGGGCAAATACAGAGCGCAATGCGTGGCCATACCAATGGTTTAATAATGAATTATATCCAAAGACCCGTGGTACGGTTACCGGTCATCTTAACGTAACCACCGGCCAGCGTAACGACATGGTTCGCGTGATACTGGCTCAGGAAGAAGACGTAGAGCCGATGCGTCAGGTACACGGTTACCAGTTCTGGGCAACCACAAACTCAAATGGTGACTTCACCATATCAAAGGTACGTCCGGGCAAATATACGCTTTATGCCTATGCACAGGCAGGTGATGTTACAGATATGTTGCAGGTTAAGAACATCACTGTGACAGAAGGTACGAATAATCTTGGCACCATTGACTGGACGCCAACCAAGTACACCAACCTGTTGTGGATGATAGGCGAAAACAATCGCCGTTCAGATGAGTACTGTATGTCAGATACCGTGCGCCAGTACGGCTTGTGGAACCGCGTGCCACAGAACCTCACCTATACCATCGGAGAGAGTGACCCGAAGAAAGACTGGTATTATGCACAGTGTAAGAAAGACGGTACGTGGACCATTAAGTTTAACCTTGACGAGACGTACAGCGGCACAGCGGCGTTTACAGCATCACTGGCAGGCTGCACCGGTACGGGTTCTACAGTCACTGTCGGCGTGAACGGTACTAACAGAGCTACATGGAAGCCAGGCATCAACGATGCAGGAATATACCGCAGTGCAGTGAACAGCGGCTTGCACCACTTGCTTACATGCACCTTCCCTGCTACGGCATTGAAGAAAGGCTCTAACACCATTACGCTGAAGATGACCGGCAACGGTTCTAACGGTGGCTTTATGTACGACTGCCTTAAGCTTGAGGCAGGCGACATCGTGACAGCTATAGACGGCGTGACAGCCGATGAAATCGCGGAAAAAAGCAGTAAGGTGAAGAAGATACTCCTTAATGGACAGATATACATACAGACACCACAAGGTACGTATAATGCAATAGGAGCGCAGATAAAATAACACTTATATGCGGGTTCCGTAAAATAGAGTCCACTTAAAAAATAATTTGGGTAGCGTGATATCATTCATGCTACCCAAATTGTTTTTTATTACCATTCTATGGCTGTCATGCCTTGCGATGTAAGCCATTCGTTGCAACGCGAGAAGTGGTGGTTGCCAAACCATCCGCCGCGGTTTGCCGACAACGGCGAGGGGTGAACGCTCTCCAATATAAGATGCTTGCTGGTGTCTATCAGCTTCGCCTTGCTGCGTGCATAGCCACCCCATAGGATAAAGACGCAGTGGTCGCGCTGCTCGGAAATCTTGCGTATTACGGCGTCGGTAAACGTCTCCCAGCCCTGTCGCTGGTGCGAACCTGCCATGTGCTCGCGCACGGTAAGCGTTGCGTTGAGCAGGAAGACTCCCTGTTCAGCCCATCGGCGCAGCGAACCGTCGTAACACTTCTTGCCGGTGCTGTCGGTTATTATCTCAGGTACGTTCCCTGTATCGTCCTTTATCTCCTTGAATATGTTTACGAGCGAAGGGGGGAGCGGAATGCCTGTCTTTACCGAGAAACACAGTCCCTCTGCCTGACCAGGGCCGTGATATGGGTCCTGACCTATTATAACGACCTTCACATTGTCGAGCGGACAAAGGTTAAAGGCATTGAATATCTCCTTGCCGGGAGGGTAGCATGTATGTTGTGAGTATTCGCTATGTACGAATGCAACGAGCTGCTTGAAATAATCCTTTTCAAACTCTTCTGCAAGAGCCTTCTCCCAGCTTTCTTCTATCTTTACCATATAGTTTTTTGTGGTTATTATATGTTAGGCATTTATTCTGCAAAGGTAGTTTTTTTTTATGAATATCAGCTGAAAAATCATTACTTTCCACTATTTTGGTGAAAAAATAATCTTCAAATCGCCATAAAGCAATTACTTTTGCATACAAGAAGATGCCAAGGAAGGTAAGAATGCCGAAGTGGCTAAACACGTATTTTTGCTGTTGTAGGTGTGCTGCTGGTATGCTGCAGGGTATGCGCACGGATATACTCCAATATTGCACGTGTTACATGTCGTAAATGGCAATCAGTGTAAAATGGTTAAAGAAATAATGCTCTTTCAGTGTGTGAAATCGGCTTTTTCCACCTAAATGAAATATTTTTCCCCCGTATAGTTGCGGAAAACGAGTAATTTTGCAAGCAGTTATAGAATTTATTAGAATAATATTTGTCTGAATTAGGTCTGCGGACAAGGCTGTGAAGTTGCAACGTCAGATCGCAGTAGAATAATAGTTAGTTAGTTAATAAGACTGGTGTCAGGCGGAAGACCTTTTTGTTTTCCTATGACAACCAGTCTTGTTTTTTATGTTTCTTTTGCTATAATCCACCATTTTGAAATAAAAATGCACTAATGCAGGCTTCTAATTGTTTACTTTTGCATTCGATAATGAAAAGACTCCTTTACATATTATTATTTATAGTGCTGCCATCCTTCGTGTTTGCTCAGTTGACATGTGATGCAGATATAGAAGAAGGAAAAGAGCGTGTAAGCACGCCTTCTGACACCATTGTCATGAGCAGACTTGATTTGTCGGAGCCTGTTATGATAGATAATATAAAGAATGCCATATTGATTTTCCCCGATGGTTTTGGTGATAAGAATGGAGAAAGTAAGAAGATGAGTGGCAGTGACAATATATCTTATACTCAGGAGCGTTTCCTTCGTCCTAACCGTATGCTCGCCATACACTGGACAGACAAAACACCGCAATGCTATCTGTTGTCATGGCCATCTGCGGTAGCGATGAAAATGTTGCGGATAAACTCCACAGTGTTGCAACTCATACCACTGTCTGAGCGTTTTAGCCTGACTATAGAGATGGTAAAGTATGAGGATTATGAGGAATAGCACACGCAATATATAAGGATAATATAAGTAGGTGTGCATAATTTTTATACAATCCTTGCATCACCTAATAATGCATCTTCAGCACCTGCTAACGGTTGAGTAGGAGTCACTACACGCCCTTATATCAGGCACAGAACCTACATCATCATACAAATACAATCATTATAAAAATAATTTACTACTATAATAAATATAATCAAAAAAAGAAAAGAATGAAAAGACAACTAACCTTGGGACTGTTTGCCTTTGCTGCTATGTCTCTGTCAGCGCAGACATTCCCTTATCAAGACAAAAGTCTGAGTTTTCACGAGCGCGCCATTGACTTGGTAAAGCGTTTCAAGTCGCTCAACGACAAAGTCTATCAGATGGGCACCAATGCACCATCGTGGACAACAAAGGACGGTGTGACCATTCCTTCATATCAATATTGGAATGAGGCACTGCATGGAGTGGCACGCCAGAACCAGGCAACATCATTCCCAGAGTCGAAGGCCATGTCGTCAACATGGGACCCACAGCTTATCTTCGACTGTGCCAGTGCAACTTCCGACGAGGCACGCATCAAGCACATAAAGAACAATCGCGGACTGAACTACTGGTGTCCTACGATAAATATGAGTCGTGACCCACGTTGGGGACGTGACGAGGAGGATTACGGCGAAGATCCATTCCTCACCGGTACGCTCACCGTACAGTATGTAAAGGGTATGCAGGGAGAACAGACAGCCGCCAATCCTTTCTACAAGACAGTGGCCACGGTGAAGCACTTTGCCTGCAACAATTATGAGAAGGGCCGTCACAACACCTCGTCAAACGTAACAGAACGTATGCTGCGCGAATACTATCTGCCAGCCTTCGAGATGGCGGTGAAGCAAGCTAACGTACGCAGCGTGATGGCAGCATACAATGCCGTGAACGGCGTGCCATGTCCTGCCAACCACCTTCTGCTTACCGACATTCTGCGCACGGAGTGGGGCTTCAATGGCTTTGTCACCTCCGATTGTGCAGCGGTAGAAGACATATATAACAAGCACAGGTACCTCAGCTGCACTCCAGCACAGGCAGCCGCATGGGCCATAAAGGCGGGTTGTGACATCAACTGTAATTCATCTTCAGGCACGGCATGCTATCAGACATCAGGCGAGGAAGCCGTGGCAAACGGTTACTGCACCGAGGCAGACATCGACTCTGCCCTCGTACGTATCTTTGAGGCTCGCATCTCAATGGGCGAGTTTGACGACAACGTAGAGTGGGACAACCTTGCCAAGAGTCTTACGCTTGAGAGCGATGCCAACGTAGCACTTGCCCTGAAGGCAGAGCAGGAGGCCATCGTGCTGTTGAAGAATGACGGCATACTGCCGTTGTCAAAAGACAAGAAGGTGGCGCTCATTGGCCCTTATTCACAGGCAATTCAGTTAGGCGGTTATTCAGGCAGTCCTACAAAGACCATAGCACCGCTTGCAGCCATAGCCAACAAGATAGGCTACGACGTAAACGAAAGTCGTATACAGGCAACGAGCTACGATGCAACAAGTTCAAAGGTATCTTCAAAGGCAAACCAGGGCACCAACCTTGGCAATCTGGAGGAAGGACACTATGCTTGTTACAAGGACGTGGACTTCGGTACTGGTAAGACCAAGATGGAAATCAACATGGGCTCGCGTTACACATGCCGCTATGCAGAGATACGCCTGGGCAGTTCTACTGGTACGCTTATAGGCAGACTCGATTTCCCAGCTATGGGCAACTGGACATCATACGAAACAGACACTATTGACATCGCTGAAACAACGGGAAAGCAGGATGTGTACTTCGTATTCCACAAGACTTCCGACGATACATCGGGAAACAAGTATATAGGAAATATTACATGGTTCCGTTTCTTCAACAATGGCGACCTTGCATATCCTGACGGAGGCTCGTTCTATTGCGCCGACGGTTGCTCTGTAAGCGGAGAGCGTGACGATAAGATGGTAGCCGAGGCTCTGCACTATGCTGAGCAGGCAGACGTGGTACTGTTCTTCGGTGGTACAGACCTCAACGTTAGTGATGAGTCGCGCGACCGTACCACGCTCGACCTGCCAGGCTATCAGCAGCAGCTCCTCGAACAACTGTATGCCAAGAACAAGAATACCATACTCGTGATGGAGAGTTGCTCAAGCCACACCATCAACTGGGCAAAGGAGAACCTTCCGGCAATCGTTGAGGCATGGTATGGCGGACAGCAGCAGGGGCAGGCCATCGCCGACGTGCTCTATGGTGACGTGAACCCTTCAGGTAAGCTTACTACAACATGGTATAATTCGCTCAGCGATTTGCCATCAGACATGCTAACATATAACATTGACGAGGGTAAATATACCTATATGTACTATGACAAGACTCCATTGTTCCCATTCGGCTACGGTCTGTCATACACCAACTACGAGTATTCAAACATGGCCGTTGATGCTGAAAAACTCACTAACGACAAGCCTGTCACCGTTACAGCCACGGTATCAAACACTGGTAAGGTGGATGGCGACGAGATAGTGCAGCTCTATGCTGTGTATAACGACTCAAAGGTGAGCCGTCCGAAGAAACAGCTTGTAGGTTTCCAGCGTGTCAGCGTGAAGGCAGGTCAGACAGCAACCGTCAGCATACCTGTTACCCTGGAGCAGTTAGCATACTATGATGAGAACTCTCATAACTTCCTCGCTGAGGAGGGCAGCGTAACTTTGCAGCTTGCAGCATCGTCAGCAGACGTGCGTGCAGAGAAGACCATAAGCACTGAGGCGGCAGTGGTGAAGACCACATTCCTCTCTGATGCCTCGGCTGTGACAAGTGTTGAGGTAGACCAACTCGTGCCTTCTGACATTATCTACTCGCTCACTGGTACACCGCTTTGCTCAGCCAGCGAGTTTAACTCTCTGCCAAGAGGCATATACATCCTCAACGGACTGAAGTATTTCAGGAAATAAGTTTGCTAAATATACCCCCCTGAAAATCAAGGTGATTAAGAGGACATTGTAAAAGCTATCAAATTACATTGTAATTCGATAGCTTTTGCCGTGTAATATGATAGCTTTTACAATGTAATATGATAGCTTTTACAGTCGAGGTGTAATCAGATAGCTTTTTCAGGTGTATGGAAATGGTGACTGCAGGATTTTGAAAAGCAAAAAAAGGGGCTATTGCAAAGCAATCGTGATTGCTTGCAATAGCCCATCCTTGTATTTGATTATGGAAATTAATCCACGATAAGATTCTCACCGGTCATGTCGGCAGGCTGCTCCAGTCCCATGATGTGCAGGATAGAGGGAGCCACGTCGGCCAGGCGGCCGTCCTTCACCGTTGCCGAGTTGTTGTCGGTGACGTAGATGAACGGCACGGGGTTCAGCGAGTGAGCGGTGTTGGGCGTGCCGTCGGGGTTGATGGCGTTGTCGGCATTGCCGTGGTCGGCNNGCTCCAATCCCATGATATGCAGGATTGTAGGAGCCACGTCAGCCAGGCGGCCGTCCTTGATTGTAGCAGAATTGTTGTCTGTAACGTATATGCAAGGCACTGGGTTCAGTGAGTGAGCAGTGTTAGGAGTGCCGTCAGGGTTGA
>DGHL01000059.1 GCA_002392645.1 Prevotellaceae bacterium UBA3849 | reverse complement strand
GCTTCGCTCTCAGGTTTTAAGGGAAGTTATAACCTAAGAACCTCATGACCTTATGACCTAATTACTGCTAAATGTTTAGAACTGGAAGAAGTTCTTAGCATTGTTGTAACAGATGTCTTCAATCATCTGATATACGCGCTGCTTCTCGTAACCCTCGAATGGAATGAGGCCTGCCTCAATGTCGTTGCCGACGAGGTTACAGAGAGTACGACGGAAATACTCGTGACGTGGGTAAGAGAGGAACGAACGTGAGTCGGTCAGCATACCTACGAAGCGAGAGAGCAGACCAAGCACAGAGAGGGCGTTCATCTGCTTCTCCATACCGTCCTTCTGGTCAAGGAACCACCAGCCTGAACCCCACTGTATCTTACCTGGGCAAGAGCCATCCTGGAAGTTGCCGAGCATTGTAGCCAGCACCTCGTTAGCGCATGGGTTAAGGTTGTAAAGGATCGTCTTTGTCAGCTTACCAGCAACGTTCAACTCGTCGAGGAAGTGTGAGCAAGCCTTGGCTGTAGTGAACTCACCGATAGAGTCGAAACCTGTATCAGCACCGAGCAGGTTAAACATCTTGGTGTTGTTGTTACGGATAGCGCCATAGTGGAACTGCTGTGTCCATCCAGCGTTATAGTCCATGATTGCCATTTCCTTCAGGAAGGCGTGCTTATACTTGCGCTGCTCCTCAACAGAAACCTCCTTACCTGTAAGAGCCTTGTCAAGGATTGCGTCAATCTCAGCGTCGGTGTATGGTTCATCGTAGAACTCCTCGATACCGTGGTCAGAGAGCTTACAGCCCTTTGATGCGAAGAAGTCGTGACGCTTCTGCAGTGCATCGATAAGATCAGCGAACTTCTTGATTTCAACGCCGGCAACATTACCGAGCTTCTCGATGTAAGCCTTGAATGTAGCAGCCTCGATGTTCATTGCAGCGTCAGGACGCCATGCAGGAATCATGCGAGTCTTGCAAGTCTTGTCAGCAGCTACGATGTCATGCCACTCCAGTGTGTCAGCAGGATCATCGGTAGTACAAACGAGTTCTACGTTGTAGTGCTCCATCAATCCACGTGGAGTAAACTTAGGATCGTTAGCGATAAGGTCGTTACACTTGTCGTAAATCTCCTTAGCGTTCTCTGGGTTCAAGGTCTCGTTGATGCCGAATGCAGTCTTCAACTCGAGGTGAGTCCAGTGATAGAGAGGGTTACGGAATGTATAAGGCACTGTCTCAGCCCACTTCTCGAACTTCTCCCAGTCGGTAGTATCCTTACCTGTGCAGAAGCGCTCGTCAACACCGTTAGAGCGCATAGCGCGCCACTTGTAGTGGTCACCCATGAGCCATATCTGTGCTATAGAGTCAAAACGTTTGTTCTCTGCCACCATCTGTGGAATGAGGTGACAGTGGTAATCGATAATCGGCATCTTAGCCGCATGATTGTGGTAAAGGTCCTGCGCTGTCTTGGTCTCGAGCAGGAAGTTCTCGTCGTTAAACTGTTTCATTTTTGGTATGTGATTGGTTTTTTATAGTTTGCTCTTTAGGGTTATTTCCGTCTGGCGTATTTCGTCATGTACAATGTAAAAGTAAACCTTCTTTTGATGTTTTCTTCAGGTCAACATGTTGACAAATGTCAAACGTCTTGCAAAAATACAATTTTTTTTCCAATCTACCTAACTTTGTCCTACTTATTAAGTTTATTTAAGGTATTGGCGGAAGTTTTGGGCAATATTCGCTTTATCTGTCGTCCTGTGAAATTCTTGCTCTTGTTTACGCTGCGCAGTGTCCATACGCCCACCGTTGACCATGCGGGCATACGTTTCACGCGTCGGCGTACTCCAGGTCTGTCCCACAGCAGGAATATTGCTATATATGCTATGCAGCCCCATATCATCCAGCCATACAGAATTTTGACGGTCTGCGCGAGCAGTCCTTCCACCATGCCGTCCATGTAGGAACCGAGGTTGAATGGCGAAGCACTGAATCCTACGGTGTTTATGTAACCGTTGTAACGTGCGAAGCCGTCGCTTACATAGTATCCTATTCCGTGTGCAAGCAATGCCGAACCTATATATCCGCCTCCGAACATGTGTAGGAAGTTGAATATGCACAATGCCTGGAAGAAGTGCATGAAGTCCATCACCTCATGCAGGCACCACATAAACACTATGCATAGTGTGGCATAGCCAAATCCACGGCATATCAGCGGTGGCACCAGTTGGTAGTACCCAATCTCCGGCGTTACAAGGAAATAGAAGCCCATGCAGTAGAGCATTATAAACGCCATGCCTATTGCTATCAGCTTAAACTGACTCCACTGCATCACTTTCAGCCAGCAGAGCGAGAACAAGCATCCGGCATACACACCTATCAGCGACCATTGGTTAAGTGTCTCGTACGTAAGGTCGCTATAGTGCATCACCTCTTCGTAATATACCATCTCGAGCACGTGCTCCACCGACATTATCACCTCAAACAAAGCCATAAATAGCAGTATGGGGCGGAAATAGCGAAACCTTACTATCTTCCATTCTATGAACGCCTGTTTGTTCGTCTTCATCCTCAGCATCAGTCCTGCCAGTATTATGCAGTCTGCCGCTACAAGCAGCTGTATGGTTCTCGAATGCCACCATTGCATCCAGTCACCGTATGTCAGTATGTATGCCATTACGAGGAAGAACAACACCCATCCACATGCCGACATCCAATCTATGCCCCTGAACGGCACACGTCTATCCGGCGGCATAGGGCAGAAGGGGCGCGTCAGCGTTGCCTGTATCACCAGCACGAGCATCATCAGTCCTATTATAAGCCAGTGCATTATGGTCCAGTGCATGTAGAAGGCAAAAGCTGCCGACAGCCATCCTGTGACCTCTATCGCCGTTAGCAACACTATGTGCAATAGTGGGAAGAATACGGCAAAGTCGCGTTTCGGCGTCATCCACAGCTGTATGTTCGACATATTCTCAAACGTACCTTGTATCTTCGCTATGCCAGCCACGAAGCACACCACCCACATCACGGGCAGTGGCAATCGGTACATGGTAAGCAGGTTGCATACTATCAGTACCGAGGCAGAGGTCATCAGCAGGAATTTGTTTGAGAACCTGAACTTTGTCCTGAACAACACTGGAAACCATATAGCCATGCCTGCCAGCGTGCAGCATAGCAGAAACAGTATGTCCTCTCTCATCCATGAGTGTTCTCCGATCATGTCGTTCATAGCACCCATGTATATGCCACCACTAAACTGGAAGCAGAATGCCTGCAGCAGGTATATCCACGGCCTGATGCCCTTAGGCACCCAGTCGTGAAACATCGGCATGGCGAATGGTGGCGGTGTTTCGTGATTGTGACTCATACTTTAGATCTTTCTGTCCTTTCATTTAGAATACCTCACCTCGCACTCCACGTTCATGCCAGCACGTAGTTTCGTGACATACTCATTCTTGTTAAGGCGTATGCGTACGGGTATGCGTTGTTCTATCTTTACGAAGTTTCCCGTAGCGTTATCCTGTGGTATCATGGAGTAAGCCGAACCGGTAGCGTCGCTTATGCGCTCCACTTCACCGGTGAACTTCACGCCAGGCACGGCGTCAACCTTCATGTCCACCTTGCTGCCTATTGCTATGTTAGGCATCTGTGTCTCACGATAGTTTGCCACTACCCACATTTCAGAGCCATCCACTATGTTGCACATAGTCTGTCCTGGTTGCACTAATTGTCCTACGTGTATGTCCTTGTGTCCTATCACACCGTCTGCTGTCGCTATTATCACGGTGTAAGACAGGTTCAGCTCTGCCAGGTGCACGGCAGCCTGTGCAGCCTCGATACCAGCCTGTGACTGTGACAGACGGTGTCCCTGCTCATTCCTTACGCTGGCGAGCGAAGCCTTCTGGTGGCTCATGGCATCATAGCGTGCTTTTGCGGCAAGGTAGGCGGTGTGGATGCCGTCATACTGCTGACGTGTCACGGCGTCTTTCTTCAGCAATGCCGCATAGCGGTCATCCTCGCGCTTGGCGTTTTCCATCTGTACGCGCACTTCCTCCATGCCTGCCTGCGCCTGACTGATGCTGGCGCTTGTAGCACTGATGCCTGCCCCTGTGGCAGAAGTGCCAGCCTGTGCGTTGGCGAGTTGTGCCCTTGCCTGTGCCAGTGCCAACCTGAACTCGGCATCTTCTATTATCACGAGAGTATCGCCCTTATGTACCTTTTGGTATTCCTCAAAGCGTATTTCCTTGATATATCCCTGCACCCTGGAGTTCACCGGCGTTATATGTTGTTCTATGTGCGCATTGTCGGTGTATTCTACGTCTCCGAAGTGCCAGAAATTCTTTATCACCAATATAATACCGCCAATCAGCAATAGGCCTATTATTACGTTGTATGCTATTCTTATAAGTTTGTTATTGTTCATCGTATGTGTAAGTTATGAATTATGAATTAAGAATTAAGAGTTTTAAGCACAGCTTAAGCATGAATGCTTGCCCTGGCAAGCGTCACTGCGTGCCGAGCGGAAGGATTGAAGGATTGAAGCTTTGCCCGCATGGTATTTTTCACTTTTCACTTTTCGTTTTTCACTTTTCGTTTTTCACTTTCCACTTTCAACCTTCAACTTTCAACTTTCTAAATATTACCGCAAACGTACTTAAGCTTGTAGAGTGCAAGTGCCACGCCTATTTTTGCATCCACATGTTGCAGTTCGGCATCCAAACGTACGTTCGCAGCATCGGTCATGTCCGTCACGAGAGCCAATCCGTTATTGTAGCGGTTAGCTATCACGTCGTAGTTCTGTTGGGCCAGTTCCATGCTCTTGGTACGAGTGCGTAGTTCTGACTGCGCCGTCAGTACCGCTACGTATGCAGCATGTACGGCATCACCGATATTCTCCTTAGCTACAGTGCGTTGTTCCTCGGCATATTTCGTAGCAGTCTGTGCCGCCAGCACCTTCTTTTTGTTCTTGTATAGCGAAGATATGTCGTAGCTGATGCCAACCCCCACAAACCAATAGTTGAAATTCTTGTCTATAGCAGGAATATCTATCGTTATCGGACCGTTAAGATGGTCTTGTGCCACTACAGCCACCTTCGGCAGTGATGCCGAGCGTGCCAGTCGTTCCTTCTGCCTGTTCATCTCTATGGCGGTCATGGTCTTTGACAGGTCGGTACTCTCCGTCAGTGCCATGTTCTGCCAATAATCCTCCGAAGGTATCTTGTCGGCAATGTCGAAAGCCTGCGACGGCAGAACTCTTATGTCTCTGTCCGTGCCGAGTGCCGTTTTCATTTGCCTGTCCACCACCTTTATCTGATCTTCCACCACGGTAGCCTGCAGTCGCATCTGCTCGCGCATCAGTTCGTAGCGTGTGATGTCGTTCTTCAGTACTACGCCCTCGTCGTATCTGTTCTGTGTCCTGTTTATCAGAGTGTCGGCAAGTGCTATGTTGCTCTTTACCACCTCAAGCCTGTTATACAGGCTGTGTCGGGTTAAGTACAGTGCAGCCAGCTGCATGTGTACGGTTTTGCGGTTGCCGTCGTCTCCGAGTTGCTCCATCTCTTTGCCGAGTTCTGCCAGTCTTATGCCGCTTGACAATGCGCCGCCGCTATAGACCACCTGTGATGCTTCCACGGAAAGACTGTTGCCCCAATGTGGTATAGGGGCCTTGATGTAGTTTGTGAAGTCGCGGTCCCATATCTGTCCGTTGCCCAAGTAGGAGAACGACAGCGACGCGCTCACGTCAGGCAGTCGTGCAGCCTTTGCAGCGTCAATTTCTTGTTGTGCACGTAGCAGCGCCGTACTGTGGCTGTTGATACTTGTGTTGTGCTCGTCAGCGATACTGAACAGCTCTGCCATGCTGTCTTGCAGGGCCTGCGGCTGGGCACACACGTAATTCATCCATGTCGCCAGACTCATAGTCAGGCAACACAGTTTCAGTGTTTGCTTCATTATTTTCCTGTTTAGTTGTGTTTTACGTTACCCTGGTATCGCAGACTGTTTCCCCGATTATACGTCGCGATGCTTGTTGTCTTTCTTTGCACTTTAAATCTATGGATTTCCTATAGTCTTCAGCCCCTTCATTGATGCCTACGAATAGGAAATCGGATGCAAAGGTACATATTTTTTTTCAAATATAGTCTCTGTAGATGTATTCTTTTTAACTTAAATTAACGTCGGTTCGGCTAAAACACATGATGATAACAAAAAGACCGCTCGGCTTCGTTGCTTGCTGAGCGGTCATAATCATTTGTGTTATTCTCGTTGTATTCACGTTTGTATAGGCAGAATCTAACAGAAGCCGCCTCGTAAAGAATGGGAAATACTTCTATCTCCAGTCGTTGAAGTTTGCCGTAGCCTCCACTCTGCGCTCTACGTCGTCGGGCAGTGAGGCGAAGAAGTCCCAGCCAGTTACGCGTTCCACCTGGTCAACGGATACGGCACATGATGACATGGACCTGTGGCCCGACCTGTGTTCGTAGATGAAGCCTATGGCTTTCGGCGTGCCACGCATGCAGAGCAGTACCTTGAAGAAAGCCTCTGGCACCACTACGCGGTTCTTGCCTATGGTCTTGTGGCTGCTGCCGCGCAGTATCGGACCACATACTATATATATGTCACCATACTTCTGTGCCCATTCACGACACTGTATCTCAAGGTCGTTCCAGTCACCAGAGTTGAGCGAATGCAACTGTGGGCAGCAGTTGGTGAAGAGGAAAGTCTCGTTGAGCGCCTTGCGGTCCCACTTGTTGTCGCCTGCCGGACACATGTGCCCACGGTCATAGCCGCTGCTCATGTAGTCGAAGTTAGTGGCGCGTGGACGCTGTACGCTCTCATCCTCGGCAAACTGCGACTGCTTACGGCTGTTCTTGCCGTAGGTATGCTGGCGTGTAAGGTGCCACGCCACCCATACAGGTATGCGCATGTCGCGGTTA
This sequence comes from Prevotellaceae bacterium UBA3849, assembly GCA_002392645.1. Classification (GTDB taxonomy): domain Bacteria; phylum Bacteroidota; class Bacteroidia; order Bacteroidales; family Bacteroidaceae; genus Prevotella. The sequence goes on along the minus strand of DGHL01000059.1, from coordinate 12,070 downwards.
TACATAGCGGTGTATCCCGTTCGGCGTAACAGTATGCCGTCGTTCTTGCGTATGACGGGCAGCCCGACGGTCTCGTCGTACCTTACGTTAGAGTCTTCGTATCTGCGTGCAGCATCGTTCTGTGCCTGTTGCTTGCCATTGTTCCAGTTGCCGTTCTGGTAGTAATTACTCTGTTGGTAGTTGTTATTCTTTTTCTTCTTCTTGTGTTTCTTTTTCTTGACGAGTTCCTCCATCGAATCGTTGGTGTTCACCTCAGCCTTCGACTTCACCATGGTTCCTCCGGCGGCAACGATGCCGGCTACCACGAGAGAACCGATAATCAATTTTGCTTTTTTCATTCTGTATCAGTATTACTTTTGTTTCGTTATTAATTTCTCTCTCATACCTGACGTGCAAAGTTAGTGAATTAATTTCATACGAGCAAATTTTTCACTCACTTCTTTGCATCCTCATTCCCCTCATACCATTCCTTGGGAGTACAATGCTTAATGTTCTTGAAGTTTCTGTAGAACGATGCGAGAGAGGTATATCCAGACTTGACTGCAACCTCCTGTATCGACATTTCGGGCTGTGTCCTCAGCAAATGTGCAGCATACTCCACACGATACCTGTTTACGTAGTCAGAGAAAGACATTCCGCTACGTACGTTTACAGCCTTGTATATGTAGTCACGGTTAGTCATCAGGCGTCGTGCCACGTCGCTTATCTTCAGGTTAGGCTTCAGATACATCTTCTCTTCCGTCATAAGTCGTTCAATCTTGTCTTTCAGTACATCGATGTTGTCTGGTTGTATCTGTTGGTTTATATCCAAGACGTCAACCATGGAAGGGGCATCACTGTCCCGTCTTGTTTCCTCACCTATTTCCTCACGCACCTCACGCACCGTGACATACTGCAGGTGGCCTGCATAGAAAAGCATAAAGAGTAATACAGAGAAAATCAATGATGGCACTGCAAGCCATAAAGTATGTACGGTGAAATACTGCCTGCCCAGTATGTTTACCGCAAAACTTGCCAACGACGTCATCATCATAAGAACCATAACTGTATTTATGTGATACATCTGCTTGTCCTCAACGTCGGCATACGATGCCTTCACCATACTGTCGTAGCGGTTTATCTTGCGGTAACCCGATATTATGACGGGGGGTATCTGCATTGCAAACACAATCTTTGCAACGAGATGGGCAACGTAGCAAGTCGTGGTCCATACGGTATTCAGCTCCATGTCATGTCCATACAATATGCTTGAGACAAACTGCAACCTGTCATGCTGTGGCATCATGCCATAGCATAAAGCCAGCGTCAGCGCCATAATCACGGCAGGCATTAACAGTGATATTGTTAATCTGCGCGTGATGTTTCCTTCCGTCACCTCCTTAATATATAGATAGTATAGCGGAAACACCATCAGGTTTGCCGCACTGTACAGAGTATCTGTCAGAGGCAACATGGAGTAACACTGGTTGAAATATATGTAGTGCCCGGCATATAGCACCGTTGTGGCAAGTGAGAATGTCAGCAACCTCAGTTTGTCGGCAGAGCGCAGCCGGAACCAGTCGAGGAGTAACACAACCGACCAAAAAAAGCACACCTGCAAAGGGAAAGATGTTATAATATACTTTATCATAATTGCAAATTTACAAAATATTTTCCAAATGCAGCATGAATACTGAGATTTTTGAGATAAAACTACAACCTTTTCTGCGAAAATGATAATGCAAAATGCTTTAGTATGGAGTAATTCTGTGAAAATGATAATGTATTTCTTGGTATATAAGACCGACGTTTGAACATTGCTCATTATCTTTGCAGTTAAATCATTCCTAAATCAAAATAACAAACAATATAATCCGAACTATTATGAAACACTTAACCTTCTTATTACGTAGTCTTACGATTGCCATCATCATGGCAGCCAGTGTAGGTGCCTATGCCAAGGCGCTAATACCATTTGGCGTATTAGACCAAAAACCATGGACGGCACAGTTCTACTATGCCACTATTGCCAGCGGAGACACTCCGGGAGAAGACTGGATGACAGCCAACTTCAACGACTCGGAATGGGGCACGGTGATGGGTCCTATTGTAAATGGTACTTTGTCATATTCCAACACTACGTGGGAGATTGCAAACACCACCTACTGGGTGCGCTGCCACTTTACTCCTACGGCAGATGACCTCACAAAGTTCCTTTATTTGTATATTGCCAACGACTATACCTGCGAGGCATACATTAACGGCGTGCAGGTATATAATGTGACGTCTGCAGCAAACTACAACATCATTGCCGTAAACGATGAAGCAAGGGCTGCGCTGAAGGCAGGTCAGGACAATGTGCTGGCCGTAAAGGTGTCTGACACCAATGGAGGCTCCCGCTACATGGACTTCGGTCTGTATGCTTCCGACTTCCAGGATGCAGTGACACGTAGTGACGTGCCCCTGCAGTTTATAAATGATCCAGAGAATCCTTGGACAGTGGAGGGGTATAACATTATCAGGCGTGTGAATGATAAATCATACTATTCTTCATGGCTGACCATGAACTACACTTCGACATACCGTACGGAACTGTCGTTCGACTGGCATTATGACTACCAGCAGGCGGGACAGCTGTATATTGACGGCGTGTTGGCAGAGACCTGTGGAACAGGACATACATATTATTATTTCGGCAATCGTCATTTCGTCCTCGAACCGGGTGAGCATACAATAGCTTTCCGTGATACAGTGGCAGGACGTGATACAAGAAAGTATTTCGAGATAAAGAACCTCAATGTTAAGGAAATAAGTCCGATAAGCGAATCTTCCGCAATATCTGCTAATTCTATGCCACTGACATTTAAGAACGAAAATGCAGCTCCGTGGACCATTGAGGATGGCTATGTTGAGCATAGAAGTTGGGGAGTTACTAACAGCGGTTCAAGTATCAGTAGCACATTCACCGTGACAGAAACCTCAAATCTCTCATTTGACTATGCCTTCAATCCTGACAGATATGTAGGTTCTAATACGGGAAATATCAGTGGCTATCACTATCTGTTTATATATATCAACGGAATAAAGGTAAATACATATAATGGAGGAGATACATATAATACCTTTAATTATACCCTTGAACCAGGAGAATACACAATAGAACTAAAGGATTCTACGTGGCGTTCGGAAGACTATTACCTTAGAATAAAGGATATTGAGCTGAGCACTAACTGGATAAACGTGGAACTTGCTACTCCGGGTACGTTAGGTTACGAGGCTCTCTATACAGAAGGTATTGATGTGCTGAATGACGTGGAGTTCTTGAAGGTTAAGGGAAAGATGAACGATGCCGACTGGGCTGACATCAAGAATATGCAGAACCTGAAGGCTCTTGACCTCAGCGAGGCTATAGCTGACGCTGTACCAAACAATGCCTTTGACGGACTGACAACGCTCGGCAGTGTCATCTTGCCTGAGACTGCAACAAGCATCGGCGAGTATGCTTTCCGCAACACTACGATACGCAGGATAAACATTCCTGCCGCCGTGACGGAGATAAAGCAGTATGCTTTCCAGTCAACACCTGTAACGTATGTAACATTTGCCGAAGGTTCACAACTTAAAGCCATAAGAAGATATGCTTTCTCTACATGCACATTGTTACAGGAGATAGATCTGCCTGAGCAACTGGAGATTATAGAGTGGGCTGCTTTTGAGGGATGTAACCAAATGAAAAGCGTGACAATGGGTGATGCAGTAACAACAATAGAATATTATGCCTTTAAGAACAATACCAGTCTGGAGAGCATCCGCTTCTCTGACAATATTGAGGAGATAATGCCTCAAGTATGTTGTTATGATCGTGCCTTGAAGCAAGTACATCTGCCTGCTAATCTTAAGCGCCTTGACTATGAGGCCTTCTACGAGACGAGCAGCCTAAAGGAGATAGAGTTTCCTGATAACCTCGTGCAGATAGAGTACAGTGCTTTTAACTACAGCTCTATAGAGTTTGTGAAACTTCCTATTAACCTGCAAATATTGGGTGAGGATGCCTTCAGCAACAACAGCAGTCTTAAGAGGATAGAGTTGCCATCATACCTCTCTGCCGACGGATATACAAGCCATAGGGACTATTATAGTTCTGCAGCCAGGGAGTATTACGGCAGAGCTTCTGGCTACCGCAACAACTTCCGTTCTTGCCCCAACATTGAGGAGATTGTGATGCGTTCCGCTACTCCGCCGGTGGTGCCTGCCGACCCATTTGCAGGCAGTCGCGACAAGACCGTCATTACGCTTGTCGTTCCGTCATTCGCAGTGGTGAACTATAAGCTCGATACATACTGGAAGCAGTTTGGCAGCATCGTCGAGGGTGATGACGTGGACTACTGGAAGATCACCTCTCCGCTCATGCTCACCAACAACCGTCGTATGCAGGGTACTCCTGACGTTGACCTCTATTATAACGGTCAGCTCACCGTGGGTGGCGCTGCTCCTATGACGATGAAGAACTTCAATATGTATATTAACGAGGACACCCCAGGCCGTTTGCTCAATACATGTGACGACGTGACTGCCGACAATATCACCACGCGCTTCTCCGTAGCTGCCAACAAGTGGTATTTCTTTACTCCTCTGCACGACGTGGCTGTGGCTGACATCACCGTAACAAACAACGCTTCATACGTAATACGTTATTACGATGCAACAAACCGTGCCACCAACGGTCCGACTGGCAGTTGGAAGAACGTGGATACCGAGAAACTCATTGCCGGACAAGGCTACATCTTCTACTGCAACACCGCATGTGAGATAACCTTCCCGGCTGGTGACAACGGTCAGGCACAGCTCTTTACCACCACCGACGTGACGACAAACCTCGTGACCAACGTGGCGGAAACTGCTGCCAACAGTTCTTGGAACTATGTGGGCAATCCATATCCTTGCTATTACGACATCTATTACATGGGCTTCTCTGCTCCGATAACCGTATGGACAGGTTCTACGTATAAGGCTTATTCTATAGCAGATGACGACTTCGTGCTTCGTCCTATGCAGTCGTTCTTCGTACAGAAGCCTGACGCTGTTGACAAGATTGTCTTCGGCAAGAGTGGTCGCCAGTTACTCAGCACGGTATCGTCACATGCTGCGGCAGGTGCCAAAGGCATAGGACTTACCAGCCGTCAGATATTTAACGTGCAGATTACCAATGCTGGCAGTGATACAGCCGACGAAACCCGCGTGGTGCTCAACGATAATGCAAACATGGGTTATGAGATGGAGTGCGACGCATCGAAGTTCATGAGCATGAATGCTGACGTGCCACAGCTCTATACCACTGACGCCGACGGTAATGCCTACGCCATCAACGAACGTCCTAAGCAGAACGGCATAGTCGCCCTGGCATACTATGCAGGTGAGGAAGGCCAGTACACCATCAGTGCGAAGCGTGCCGACGGTACGATACTGCTTATCGACAATGAGGAAGACAAAACCGTTGACCTCACCGAGGGCGACTACACCTTCTACAGCGAAGCCACCAACGGTGTGAACGACACGCGTTTCACTCTGAAACTCGACATGGGCAGTGCCACTGCTATCGACGGTGTGAAGGTTGAGACTGATGCTGCTGACGGCGACATCTACGACCTCTCTGGCCGCAAGACCAACGCCGTTCAGTCTGGTATCTACATCCAGCACGGACAGAAAGTTGCTAAGTAACGTCGTACAATGTTATTTATATAGACAACGAATTTCACGTATTTCACGGATTAGGCTGATGCCTGTGTGGAATCATGAAGGTATTAATTCGTTTAATTCGCTAAGTAACGTCGTACAATGTTATTTATATAGACAACGAATTCCACGTATTTCACGGATTAGGCTGACGCCTGTGTGGAATCATGAAGGTATTAATTCGTTTAATTCGCTAAGTAACGTCGTACAATGTTATTTATATAGACAACGAATTTCACGTATTTCACGGATTAGGCTGACGCCTGTGTGGAATCATGAAAGTATTAATTCGTTTAATTCGTGAAATTCGTTGTTAAGAATGAAATCCATTGTTAAGAAAAAAATATAGTTTCATCTCTAAACCATAGTTTACTATGAGATGTTCCAAATATATTATAATGGTGTTGTTGACTGTGGCGGCCACATGCGCATGGGGGCAATACAACCCTGCGAGCCCGGCAGAGCCCGGTGCTCCGGTGAGGCAGTATGAGCTGACGCTGGAGCCTGCCACCGTAGGCAGTTGCTCGTTCAACCTGAATGCAGTGACTAGCCAGACGGAGGGCACTACGTTCTGGGTGCAGGCCAACGCTGCTGCTAACTTCACCTTTATCAACTGGACAGAGGACGGTGAGGTCATATCGACCGCCAACCGCTTCCAATATACCATGCCGTCGCATGCCGTCAAACTCGTGGCGCACTATCAGTACACCCCGAATGCCCCCGGAGAACCGGCTGAGCCCAACATTCCTGCAAAGCCGGTATATGCGCCGCTGTATCTCACGGCAGCACCTGAAGCGGGAGGTTCGTTCAACATTACCAGCGGCAACAACTACGAGGTGGGTACGTCGGTCAGTGTAAAGGCCAACGTAGCATCAAACTTTAAGTTTGTGAACTGGACGCAGGACGGTGAGGTGATATCAACCAGCAATCCGTTCAACTACACCATGAAGGCTGGTGAGCAGGCAAACTACATCGTGGCAAACTACAGTTATGAGCCGGGCAGCCCTGCGGAGCCTACGCAGAGACTGTATCACAAGGTGTACCTGCAGAGTAACCCCGCAGGTGGAGGTTCCTTCAACGTAGCAAGCGGCAATGAGTATGAGGAAGGCACACAGCAGACTTTCCGCGCCAACAACAGCCAGTGGTACACATTCCATTGCTGGACTCTCGACGGTGAGGAGGTTTCTACCAACAGCACATATACCTTTAATATACCTACGAAGGATATAACGCTGGTGGCTCACTTCGACTACAACTACAGTCCTGATAGTCCGAAGGAGCCTGGTGCGCCTACGACTTCTGAAATCAACATCTATGCACTGACGATGAACGGAGTGCGCGGACAGACGTTGAATTATCCCATATACCTCGAGAATACAAGCGAGGTGGGCGACATGACGGTAGTGGTGCGCTTCCCTGAAGGTTTTAATGTGCATACAGAGAGTGCGACTCTGGCAGAGCGTGCTGCCGGCAAGACTCTTACGGTTACCCACGTTGACGGCAATGCCTATCGTTTTGACATTACCGGCGGCACGGCGATAACCGGCAGCAACGGCAAACTGTTTGACCTGCCCGTAACGATAGCTGCCGATGCAGTGTCAGGACAGAGCTATGACGTGACGCTGACCAATGGCGCACGCATTAATTCCGACAACTCGATGACGATGGTGACCATGCACAGTGGCTACATATCGGTTGAGCAGGAAAGGGAAGACGGACTGTATGCCTCGTTCATATATGAGAAACTGCAGAATCGCTTCAAGTTCACCAACCAGTCGTCTGACAAGGCGGTAGAGTGGACATGGAACTTCGGCGACGGCACGTCGAGCCATGAGCATAGTCCGATGCATATATATGAGGCTGCCGGCAGTTATGAGGTGACGCTCGAAGTGAAGGGCGTTACAGGTACCGATATGGCGGTGATGACAGTGCTGGTGAACGACAAAGCCACATGGCGCGTTGACGGAACGCTGTTCCTCGACACCGAGCAGAAGGGTGTGCGCTACTTTACTTCGGCAGAGCAGTTGGTTGACTTTATGTCTGCATCGCCCATATCTGGTAATGTAAACGTGATGGTAAAGGCTGGCGAGACATTCGGTTGCGCTCTTGACGCGACGAATGTCGGTCGCTTGCAGACCATACAGTCACGCATGGTGGCTGAAGGCTACACGCTGACGTTGCTGCAAAACGGTGAGGGCGAGGTTCCTGTAGTGGGCTTCGGCAATTCCTCTGAGGCGATAGATGCCGATGTGGTGGGATTATTCACATCATTCGGACAGAACCTCGTGTGCAGCAATGTGAGCCTGCAACTGTGGGGCATCGGGTTCAATCCTGCTGAGATTAGCGGTGTGACAGGACAGACAGTGATTTCCGGCAAAGAGACAGAGGTGGTTGATTTCTCACCGATAAGCACCGATCTGACCTTTACATGGAAAACGGTTGACGCACCAGCCTCCCTCAGCGGTTACACCGTCAGCGGCACGGCTGGCATCGGGGCAATGACAATCGTGAGCACTGCCGTGGATGACGTGACGATGACATATAATGTTACGGCAAAGCGTGGCGACGAGGTGTTCTGCACTTTCGACCACGTTGTCATCGTCAAGCCTGCGCTTGTGGGAATATTCTCTGACTTGAAGCCTGCCGCCAACACTGCCTTGGAGAGCACCACCGTGACACTGTCATGGAAAGGAATAACCAATGCCGTATATGATGTATATCTGTGGAACGCCGTCAATCAGCGTCCTGCCACGCCGATGGCAGAGGGCATAACCGAGACGACGTTTACGTCTGCCAATTTCTGTCAGGACCGTAAGTCATACAAATGGCAAGTGGTGGCACGTAATGCTACGCAACAAATAGAGAGCAACGAGATGTCTTTCTCTGTACACTTGTTGCCAAACCTGCATGTTACAGCCATCAACTGCGGCAACCTCGAGGCTGGCACGAAAGCTACCATAAGCTGGACCGTGCGCAATGATGGTCTGGGGGATGTCGATGCACAGAACTGGACTGATTATCTGTGGCTCGTTTCTGATGTATATGGAGGAACCAACCAGACTTCATGCAAGTTGCTGACATCTGTTGCCAATTTCAGGGCCCTGGCTGCTGGTGAGGAGTATGAGGAAAGCGTAGTCGTTGACCTTGATGAAGACAAGTATGGCAGTTTCTATCTGTTGGTGGCATCTGACATGAGTACGGTTACTCAGATAGAATGGGACAAGGTAGGCGGTTCCATAGTCAATCCGTATCAGCCTGTGGCAAATCCTGGAGATGGCGAATATGCTTATCTCTTTGCCACGACCACGGCTACGGGTAATAAAGTAGCAGAACAAGGAGAGACAACAACACGCAGTGACAACTTCTTCTATAAGAAAGTGGAGATTGCCATGCCACAGATGAACGATGAGAACTGGAACATCCTTAAACAGGCCTATGCCGAGATGGGTAATGGCAACGGATGGACCAATACGTGGGACTTCAACGTAGAACGCCATACTGTGCAGACCTTGCCTGGCGTGGCTATGCACGGCGGCAAGGTGGTAAGCATCAACCTGAGCAATAACGGACTGACGGGTGCTTTCCCATTTACGCTGCTTACGTTGCCGGCACTTGAGACACTCAACGTCAGCGAAAACGAACTGACGGGCGACATTGGTGAGGGAATGGAGAACCTGCTTGCCGGACATGAAGGGTTTACAAGTGTGTTGAGGGCTGTGAATATCTCTGAGAATAATCTGTCGGGCAACATCGGAACATTTGCCCTGCCTTTGACGGGACTGGAGACTCTCTATGCTTCTGATAACGCACTGTCGGATGTCGAGCCTGTGATAAACGAATATGTTACCACGCTGACGCTGGGTAATCAGACTGTTGACAAGGTCGTAGTCATGGATGTTTACGAACGAGACCCTGCGGCTATTTGGGCACAGATTCCTACCATACTGCTTTACGATCATGAAGGCCAAGGCTATACTGACAATATCCGCCTGCTGTGTACGGATGCTGAGACAGGATGGAGCATGACCATAGAGTGTCAGGAAGATATGGTGACGATACCAAAGATCTTCGAAGGCCCTGTAGGAAAGGTTATTGATGCACAGGTAGTGGATGACGAAGGAACACCTACCGGCAACACGTTGAAAGTGCAGTTCCAAAGACCTGACTTCATACCGGGTGACGTTAATGGCGACGGTAACGTAACCATGGCTGATGCCAATGCAGTGGTGAACTACTTCCTGGCCGATGACAAGTCGGGCATCACGAACTTCAACGTAAAGGCTGCTGATGTAAATGGTGATAAAGCAATCACCATGGCTGACGCCAATGCGATAGTGAATATGTTCCTGGGACAGTAGCTTCGCTTCGCTTTGCGAAGAATTGAAGAATGGAAAGAGTGAAAAGTGAAGAATACCATGCGGAAGGCCTCACATCCAGCCTCACTTCAATTCTTCAATTTTTCAATTTTTCAATCCTCACCAAAGGGGCCTCAATCGGAAAAATCGAACAATATTTGAAATGTAAAGTTTTCTTAATTTGCAGTAAAAGCTATCAAATTACAGTGTAAAAGCTATCGTTTTAGAGCGTAAAAGCTATCACTTTACACGGCAAAAGCTATGCTTTTACAACGTAAAAAGGCATGTTTTACCTCATAAACAGCGGTAAAATATGCCTTTTTCGTAGTCTTGTCGGTTTTTCAAAAAATGCCAATCGCCAAAAAAGGCGGTTTACAGCCCCGCTGCTGCATTGCACCCCTTTTGTAGGGTACGTGCCCACTGAGGGCGAAAAACCTGCTCGGAAATGAGTTTTCTTAGGAGCGGAAAAATGGAACAAAAAAAATTAAAGAATTCTTTGCAAAGCAAAGCGTCGCAAGCGCCGAGCGGAAGGATTGAAGAATTTTTCAATTAAAATTTTGTGGTTTCAAGAAAGTTTTTGTAACTTTGCACTCAGGAAATCGCTTTAGGCGACCGCGAGCCTGCTTTGCAGACACTCGTTGTTTACTTCGTGCGATAGCATTGCACTCGTAAATCAGAGACGTGCGCCAATCTCGATTGGCACGCACTATTGTTAAATAGGAATATATGTAAATTAGCTATGTCAAGAGATAAAGTAAACATTATAGAATATTTGGTATGTGTTGTTGGAGCATTTGCGCGTAAGTTCTCTCTGACAAATGCTACAGCATATAAATATCTGCGTAAATACAAAGGTATGGATTTCTTGACGAAACACTATGCTATAGAACATACGCTGTCCATTGAGGATGCTGTGGAGGATATAACAGTAGTCTGTAGCCGTCATGGAGGGACGTTGGCATTATGAAACTATATCATGGTTCAAATGTCTCGATAGATACGATAGACCTGAAACGTGGAAGGCGTGGCAAGGATTTCGGACAGGGTTTTTATCTGAGTGCGGATGCAATGCAGGCTCGGATGATGGCTGAACGCACTGTGGACAGAGAAGAGAGCGGTTCACCGATATTGACAACTTATGAATTTGATGAAGCAATACTCACGAGCGTATCTGACTTGAAAGTGAAGGTGTTTGAAGGATATACTGAGGAATGGGCAGAATTTATAATGATGAACCGTAATAATAAGTCGCGTGAACAGGTGCATGATTATGATATAGTATATGGGCCGATTGCTGATGACAAGGTAGGGCTGCAAATCAGTCGTTATCAGTTGCAGTATATTCCAATGACGGAATTAATAAGGCAACTTACGTTTGTACGTCCGACGTTTCAGTTCTTTTTTGGAACTGAGCGTGCAATAAAGTTGCTTCATAAAATATAATGGTGATGAGTGTACAAGAGGAAAAAGATAAACAATTTCAGATAGAATGTCTGACAAATAATCTTATTGTATCTCTTATGGACGAGAGAGGTTTGACCATGGAGCAGGCAATGGATATGGTGTATGGTTCACGTACTTACGAGAAAGTAGAGAAAACCAGTACGGGGCTTTATTATCAAAGTCCATTGTATGTGTTGGATATGCTGAATGAGGAAATCAATGGCCAAAAGTAGGAAAGCCAATCCCATGTAGGGAAGTGAATAGTGAAAAGTGAATAATACGCTGATGACACAGACTTGATGGTAAGTCTAAACGTAACTTGTATTATTCACTTTTCACTATTCATTTGTTATCTCGGAATTCATCAACGAAGATCTGTGAGATCTGTAGAATCTACGGGAGGGATATATATCCCTTACAATCTGCGTGAGTCATCTCCTTAGAAAACAACGCAATTATTTTGCTGTTCCAGAAAAAGTTAGTACCTTTGCCATGTCATTGAAGATTTTGCTTGTTTTGAAACGCAGCACTAAGATAAGTGAAAAATCTGACATGACAAA
>DGHL01000040.1:14100-83351 GCA_002392645.1 Prevotellaceae bacterium UBA3849 | reverse complement strand
ATCCTGCAAAATGAGCCATACGCCTTTTTTTCGCTATTAGCAAACTTTCATATCACGTAAACGATATAGGCTTGATATGATAAAAAGGACATGTGAAGTTACCTGTCATGAAAAAAGGAAGGCAACCGCATAAGCGATTGCCTTCCCAATTAATAGTATGTGTTATATATGAATGTTATCACTTGAAAGGCAGATACCATATTCCTTTAAAGCCCTTGAACTTAAGCTTGTCATAAAGCCAACTGTCTCCGAAGCTACCACCATAGATACCACTCTCGTTCTTATGGCGAGCCATACGCTGAAGGTCACCGAAGCGACGTCCCTCAAAGGCTGCCTCAAGTGCATACTCGTCACAGAGGATGTCCTCCATTGCGTTGACTCTGTCCTCATTGGTGAACTCTGAGTTGTAGTATTCTGCGAAGTTAGGATATTTCTGTCTTACAACCGCAACGGCAATCTGTGTGTTGCTCATCTTGGCTATAGCAGCATCTATAATCTGCTCTTCTGTGTTTTCAGCTGTCTTCTGAGCTGCTATTTCCGCATCTGTCAAACCGCTGATAACACGCTTTGAATACTTGTTGAATATTTCTGCCAAGGCAGCATCCTGGTCCTCATACAGCCAATTGAGCCAGCTTGTATATACATTTTTCTGCTCATTGTATTTAGCAATCTTAGCATTCAAGCCTGTATTAGGATATTTCTCTGCCAACTTATTCAGCTTTTCATCCAATATGGTAAAGTAATTATAAGTTGACTGGACATCGCTTTCATCAATGGTATATCCTGCTCCATGCAAGTGAATACCGCAGAGTGTACCTGAATTAAACAGACCCGTAGAGGCATCATAGCCACCACCCTGTTCTGCACTCAGGCCCTTTGGCAGGAACTCAATGTTAGGAGCATTGAATTCTTCAGACTGACCACTCAGCATCTTTGCTGCACGTGTAGAGAGGTAGTAACGATCCTTACCGAACACCCTGATACGTGGATTGTCGAAAGTCTGGTGCTGATAAGCCGTGTCAATGTAGTTTATAAGACTTCTGTCAAGGCCATTCTTCAATACTGCGAATGCTGCATCAGGATATCCCATACGGTTCATTGCCTCTGCAATGCTGAGGAACACCGTTGAGTTACGATACAGGTAGAACGTGCCCAGACCTGGCTTGTAAACGTAGGTTCTGTCATCGTATGGCTCATCACCAGTAGTCACAATACTGAAACGCATGTCACCCAGTGGTGCACTGCTAATCTGACGGAGAGATGACGTTGACGTTGGCATAACCTCATAATAGAAAGGTTGGTTTGAATACATCTCCTTGAATTCATCAGAAGGCTCTACCTGAATGTCTGTAGTTTCATAGACACCATTAAGAGTATGCTGTGAATAATAAGAACCACCAGATGTCTCATAGTACATATAGCCAAATGCCTCTGGTACTGCTGTTGTCTGACCCTGCAACATACTAGTTGCCATTGGTATGTAGCTTATGACATCTTCCGGAGCCTCATTTGACCTAAATATATTATTCCACATTAATATAGACGTGAATGATGTAGGAAGGGACCTATAATAATCACTCGGCGCCACTATTTCTTTCCTATCATCATATGTCCCTAACGGATTGAGGCATACCATCGTTTTCACTTCTGTCTCAGATGCATTGTATTTAAGGTAATCATAGTATGACTCTACAGACTTACTGTAATTTCCGTTTTCAAGATACAAATCACCCAAGACAAGGTTTATAGGCAGGAAGCACTTTGATGGACGAATCTTCTTACTCCTTGAACCATTACCACCTATTTCCACACTTGTCTTGCCAAATGTAGGAACAGACTGGTATTCTGGTCCCCACTCTGATTTTAACTTCTCAAGATATGCTGCCTCCTCTGCAAGAATAACACTTGCAGAAGTGGTCTGCTGCTGAGAGTTAATATCAGAAATCGTCATCACTGGCTCTGTAACGTATGGCACGTCACCATACTGACGAACTAATTGCAGGTAAGTCCATGCACGTATTGCCGCTACGGCAATATATTCGTTCATTGCTACATACTGCGAACCTGTCACAAGGTCAGTCTTACGATGCTTCAGATAATAGTTACAGTTGTTTATGACCTGATAGTACTGATAAACACTGTCATATTTATTGCTTGCATCTGCCTCAAAGTTTGACATGGCACGCAAGTCTGTCGTAGCATATACTGTTGTCTTGACCAGATCACCACGAAGTTCGTTCTGGAAATAATACTGGTCAGCAAGCTGCTGCATTGCCTGAAGTATGCCGTATGCATAGAATACGGAGTCAGTCTTCTGTGACAGCGAAGGATCATACAACTGACTGTTACTTTCGGTCTCAAGCATGTCAGAACAAGAGACCGCGCTCATTAGCCCAACGGCTGCAAATAATGTATATAATATTTTTTTCATTGTGCAAATCTTTGGTTTATAAGTTAATCTTCACACCAAGTATAAATGAGCGACTCTGTGCTATATTGCCGCAGTCAACTCCCTGATAGAGTACACTGTTACCCACACTGAACTCAGGATCATTGCCTGTATATTTAGTCAATGTAAAGAGGTTACGTGCTTCACCCCATACTGATACTCCCTGCAACCATGACTGCCATGACTCAGGAACCGGAATCTGGTAAGCTACGCTCAGTGTCTTCATACGCAGATATGATCCATCCTCTATCCAACGGTCAGAGAAGCGGTTGTTTAACTTTGGATCATTAAATGCCAAACGTGGGATATCTGTTATCTGACCCTCATAACGCCAGTGTCCTATCTCTGCAACCTGCTGGTTGTAAAGAGAAGCTCCTGAGTTCAGGATGTAACGCTGGTAGTTATATACGTCATTTCCTACACTGTAGTTGAATGACATGTTGAAGGTAAATCTCTTCCATGTCAGGGTTGCGAAGATGTTACCATAGATGTCAGGGTTCGGATTACCTATTACGACCTTGTCCTGCTCATCGATATAGCCATCGCCATTCTGATCTATGAAATGCACGTCACCTGCATTGAAGGTATAGTCTGCACCAGTAGCATCCTTATACTTCAGATAGTCTGTGCCATTATAAGCCGTAGCAGCCTCTGCCTCTGTGCTGAACACATGGTCTGCTGTCTGGTAGCCATAGAATACTCCTGCAGAATAGCCTTCTTTTGTCAGGATATTGTTGTCGCCATATACAGATGTAGTGAACTCACCATCGGTAAGCTTGCCTACCCTGTTTTTGTATGAACCCATTGTTGCACCTATCTCCAGGTGAAGATTCTTCTTCTCAATAGGCTTGCCGCTGAAAGCTAACTCTACACCGTAGTTGTCAAGGCTTCCGTCATTAATCCAATAGTTGTTGATACCACCGATTGGATTGTCGAAGCTCTTTAGTGACAACAAGTCTTTTGTTCTATGATAATAAGCATCTACGCCGAGACTCAGACGGTTGTTAAACATATTAGCCTTGAAGCCTGCATTGTACTTCAGAGTGGTCTCCCACTTGATGAGGTCATTACCTACGTTGCTGATCTTAACACCTATCTGGTCATTATTATAACGAACGGTAGAATAAGATGAACGTGCAGCATAGTTAGAAATATCATCATTTCCGCTTACATCAAAGCCACCAAATACCTTCAGGTAGTTAACGAAGAAGTTCTTTGGGAACCACTTCTCATTAGACATAACCCATCCAATCTGGGCACTTGGGAAGATAGCCCAGCGCACACCTGCAAGACCTATACTTGCCTTGCTGCTCACATTGTCACCGAAACGGCTGTTTGCCTCCAACAAGAGTGACAGTGTTGCATAGAAACGATTTGCATAGCTATAGTCTGCACTTGCATACCACTGCATGTTCTTCCATACGTCACTATGACCTGTGATGTCTGAGCGATGAGCTACATTCATCGTAGGGTTCTTGTCATTACCGGTACTTGTAACATACTGAGTGCTCAACTCACTGTCATCGTAAGAGAAATATGTATAGCGGAAACCTCCCATTACAGCCAGGTCATTTGCACCATACTTCTTATTCCAGTCTATGTGAGTATTGCTTATGATGTTTGTCTCCTTAGAGAAGACAGACGCAACTTTGCTATATACTCGGCCCAGGTTCTCCACATAGAACGATGGCATACCTCCAAGTGGACGATAATATGCCTGTGCGTTACGGTTCAGGTAGTAACTGAAGTGCGTAGTTGCAGAGAGGTTTGGCAGGATGTTCCATGTAGGAGCAATAGCTACGTTGAAGAATGTATTCTCATTCTTGTTCTTACGCTCGCCATTACCTTTCTCTATCAAAGCAACTGGGTTACCTAAAGAATACTTGTAAGAGTCGAGTGAAGTGAAGAGGTCATCAGCCTCACTGAGCAATGATGTGAAGCCGCCTACATAGTGATTGTACTGATATGCGTTGAGCAATGGGCTCTTTATCAATGCCATCTGTGTAGGTGATGTCACTGTACTGAGTGACATATCCTCTGCAAAGCCGTCATCAAACAAATATGTGTTTGTACGAGAGAACGACATGTCAAACTTCGTGCTGAGGTTCTCAAGCAGACTGATGTCTGTATTGAAACGTACGTTGATACGGTCAAAGGAAGTTTCCTTGATGTTCTTGTCTATTGAACTGTAACCAACTGAAAGGTGATACATACCTATATCATCACCACCCTGCACGTTTATACTATAGTTCTGTGTTACAGCAGTACGATATACGTCATCAGTCCACTTTGTATCATTATGATACATGTTGTAGAAGTAACCAGACTTGTCGTCATTGAGGAAACGGAAAGACATCAGTTTTCCCGTATTTGTCATATAATCCTGAACCGCAGGCACTGTACCGAGCTGCTCTACGATATAGTTACGATACTGACTTGCATTCATAACAGTAGGCAGTGAAGGTATTGTCGTAATGCCGGCAGAAGCCTTGAAGTCAATGCGTGTAGCCATTGAATGACCACGCTTTGTCTCAATCAGGATTACGCCATTGGCACCACGTGCACCATACAATGCCGTAGCATTCTTTACCACTGTCACCTTTTCTATATCCTCTGGTGAAATGGCTGACAGGATATTGAAATAGTCTCCCAGGTGAAGTGAGTTGCGGTTACGCTGCATGTCCAGCTCTACACCATCAAGAATAACCAATGGCTGTGAGTTGGCATTAATGGAATTGATACCACGTATAAGCATCATGGCACCCTGCTCCTCGTTACCATTGCGCATGATTGTACGTATGTCACCACCGAGTTTCGCACCTATCTCATCATCTATTGAAAGTCTGTTGCCGATAGCGGTAAATGTATTCTGAGATGTGTAAATCGTTTTCTCATCATACATTGGACGGAAGTTGTCTGACAACATTGATACCTTTACCGTCTGTTTTTCGTCGGCAGCATTGATACCTACATGCTGTGACATGTGACGTGGAGCCTGTACATATAAAGATGTAGTATATGTTGGCACCTTTATGGTGAACTCACCCGTTGCATTCGTCATAGCAGTGAAACGATTGTCATCAGTAGCCTGCACGCGTACACCTGCAAGTGGCTGTCCGTTTGCCTCATCTACTACGATACCTTTTATTTCACATGTAGGAACATTGTCCACAGCGGTCTTACGCTTCGGCTGTTTCAGGGTTGGTGCTTCTTCTTCCGCAAAAGAATCATCCGATTCATCCTGAGCATAAACCGCGCATGACAATGTAGTTGCTATAAAGCAGAGCAGAAGCCTCTGGCCCAAGCGCTGCATAATGTCATATATATTGCTCTTCATAACTATTCTTCGTTATTCTTTGTTAATATCTTCATTCCTTATCTGACTTTGTAATGAAGTAATCGTTTGCCTCTACAGGAACCAGATAGACTCCAGCAACACGCAGCTCATGCTCATACGAGTTACGCTTCGTAGATGTATTAAACTTCTGTGTGTGACACATCATAAGACTTGGGCAAGCCTCCGTACCATAGTATGATACCGGGAAAGTAAACTCACCAAGATCGATCACCTGGGCATAGCCTGGCTCTGTCACGATGTGGCGAACCTTACTCTCTGTTACCTCCTTTGGTCCCCATGATGGGTCAGCATTCTCGCTAAGGAACAGCTGCTGATGCTTTATCACTGGGTCACCACTCTCTGTTGAGTCGGTATAGTTAAGGTAGAAACTGAGATAGTATGGTTTCTGCTTAGTGATTATGCCTTCTTCTACATTATCCAATATCTGGTTAGGAATAGTCAACACATATATATGATATGTCGTTGAAAGAACGTTACTGATATACTTATCACCCTGTTCTCTCGCTATAGCGAAATCCAACTCTGGTATTGAGGACTGTGTGGTACTTTGTGTGGTCGTAAACGTGAAGTACTTTGAGTCACCACTCTTCTCACCAAGAATGCGATCATAGAAATAATCAGGGACATACTTAAACAGAGTATCACGTTCGCCACCCTTCTTGAATTTTTCCTTTGCAATTGAGAACGTACCACCTGCACCATTCAACACACGTACGCGTCTGGTGGTTGTAATAATAGGCTCAAAAGTCTGCCATGGCTGGAATGGTATAGAGTCCGTAAGTCTTACGAAACCGTTTGACATACGATATTTCTCCAAGGTATGATCCTCTATGTCCTTGGCACTTACCAAAAAGTCTCTGGTAGTACTGAAGACACTATCAACCTTCGTACCACCTCCAGAGAGCAGTACGTCGTTACATGGATAGCCGTGTGAAAATGCCAGATCAGAAATCATCATTTTCTTTGTCAATGAGTCGGTAAGGTAAGCGGGATCTGAAGTTACCGTAATATCAGCCTTACCATCGGTCACCTTCATTGAAGCGCCGGCAACCGTCGTAGCTGTCAGGTCTGTGTAACTCATCTTCTTCAGATACTTGTAGTCTTTGTGTATCCTGTTATATGAGTTGGTCCATGCCTTGTCATTTGGGAACAGCATAGTGTATAAACTGTCCTCATTCTCAAGCTGCGCACGTAATATGCCATTTATTACAGAGTTGCGGTGAGCATACTCTATGTACTCATAGCTCTGTACGCCATTTACGATAGGACCCATCACTGAGTTTGACTCATCAATATACTGTTCGTCATACTTCTTGACATAGTCACGGAACAAGTCGCAACCTTCTATCTTGTCAAGATACTCGTATATGTTGGTATAGAAGCCCTCATTACCATTGGTGATATGTATCACACCGTTACTTGCAGGAATGTTGACATTGTTGGTGAAAGTAGCATCGCCATAATGCAATGGTGAAAAGGCATGAGTCTTAGCATTGAGTGACAAAAGTGTTGACTCCTCTAATGCTGCGTTGAGAGGATGGTTGAACTGTACCACATGCTGTTTTACGAACTCCTTCAGCACGATTGCAGTGTCCTCTGGCAGGCCTGACTCCAATATCTGTAATACAGAGTCGGCATTGTAAGTACCATCCTGCGGTGCAAACAAAGTGTAGAATGTAGGAGCATCCAAATTAGACTTGAAGCCTACCTTCTCCACAATCTCTGCGAACTTTGACAAATTATTGATCTCACTGATATTCTGCCACAATGTCTTGCCACCAGTCATACCGAAGTCATCTGGAGCAGTATTGTAGTCTGAGAAATCGGAGCATGAGGTAGCAGCAAGCATTCCGCCTGCTACTATCATCATACCTATTTTATTATTGTACTTCATAAGAATCGTTCTCTTAAACGGTTAATATACTTGAACTACTAATTATTCAACTTATATGTTTAACTAATTAGTACCAGTCCTCCATCATTGTCTGACTGTTTACGATACCTGTAGGTACGAGTTCTACGAAATCGAACGACCATCCAAGGTTTGCTGCATTCGTGATGAGGTTCTTTATTCGCAACCAGTAGTCAGTACCCTGCTTGAACTGCTGTGTACATACTACACGGCGCAGCATCATCGTGCCATAGCCTGATTCTGTGCGACAGCTTGTGCCACCTGTCATCTGCCTACAAGCTGCATAAGGATCATCTGCTGTCACCGTCAGCTTGTTTGTATTCGTATTATACGTTGCACGAGAGAATGAGGCAGGTGCACGCATATAACCACGTACGTGCATCACCTGATCGCTCTCTATACCAAACTCCTCATTGTCTGGGTCCACATCAATGAAACCGAAAGAAGCATTCTCATACGGATTCAGCTGTGCATCAAATGGTGTACCTTGTGCCACCATCTCTGCCTGGTCACTTGACTCACCAAGGTAGAACTGCATCATACCACCTCTAATCATAGGAGGATAGATAATGCGGAGCTCATATTCACCTGTTGGCACATGAGGCAACTTGAATGCTATGTCGTATGTATCCCAACCCTGGAACTGGTCTGAGTTATGCGCACGCCATGCACCAAGCACATTAAAGCGAAGCACTGTATTAGGATTGTAGCATACAATATTATCAAAATAGTTAACATCGAATGCTACACGGTTTCCATCACCGCCACCGTTCATATTTGAAACCTGTGATGCTGTTGCATTTCTGATACCGTTGTTTATCAACTCATACAAGAATGTAGAAGAGTCAAGACGGATACGCTCATAGAATGAAGCGACAGTCTGCTGATCATACTTCAAGATTCCGTTGATCTTATGGATATATCCATTAAGGGTACCCTTGTTGTATGTACGATCAATCTGTACACCTGGGAAGATAATCGGGTGAGTAGCATCAGAACCCAGCGTTCCGTACTCATCTGTCAGAGTATTGTTCTGACGGTAGCGGTTAATCCACAGCTTTGGCTCCTTGCCTTGCGAGTTAGGATTGGTTGCCCATACCTTCAAGAGAGTGTTAGGCAACATCGTCTCAAAATACTCCTGAGGCTCATATCCAAATGATACATTCCACACAGACTGATTGCTGTTTGTCTTCTCATATACAATCTGGTCAACAGGCATGCCTGCGCGAAGTATGTGATAAGCTACGAACATGTGGAGTACGTTCCACTCATTAGTATAGTCATCGCCAGTAGAAACCTGGATATTCTTCTCGTTGAGATAGTTATACCAAGCGGCAGAACCTCCATACCATTCCTTACACTTCTCTACCAAGCTCTGGAAGTCTGTAATTCCTGCCTGCGCAAACACGTCGTCGCTCTCAGCGAAGATGGTGAATGCCACCTTACACTCGGTAGGGCAATACAATGCATTACCATCACGATCTGTTGGTTTACTTTCAGCAAGAGAGAAAACAGTATCCTTCTTCTCTACCGTGAGTTCCTGATCTATTCCTGTTGCTTTCAGTGCCTCTGAGAAGATGCTGAAGTTCTCATCAGTAGCCAGCTGTTCAGCTATAAGACGATCCTCACGGCGAATCATACCTGACAGCTTCTGTATCAGACCATTTGAACAAGACACGTCACCCTCAATGATGTAGGAATCTGGACCGAGCCATGTCTTACCATTATCAATATGTACGTTTACATATCGTCCGAGCAACATGGTGTTCCACGTTGTCTGACCAGAAACATCTGCCATGGAGCACTCATCGCCTGAAAGGTGATATTTAGCCAAATCCACGCAAAGTTCCTTTGGCATAAGCTCTACCTTTTCCATCACATCCAGACTCTCAAAGTTTGGAACTTCCTTGATGCCGTTGTGCAAAGGCTTCACTATTCCGTCACATGACTTATCGTTATACAAAGAATCCAGATACAGAGACACGCCCTCGTTTACAGGAGCAAAACAAGAATATTTGCCCCATGTTGACAAGGTATTTGCATAGATTGTCTTCTTCAATATAGCATTGAAGGCAGACAAATCCTCATCATTCTCCAAAGTCTGCTCTATAGTAAGATCCAGTGCAGTGTAAAGATTCGACGCATCAGGCTCATCCACACATGACACCACCATAGGAGTACCAAGCATGGCTACTGCAAACAGAGAGAGAGTTTTGCTTTTTATGTTAATCTTCATAATATTCACTATTTTAAGTTTAAATAGAATAAAAACATTATCTATTAATTACGTGAAGATGATGCGGAAGCCTTCCATACTGGGTTCTGCTTCAACTTTGTGTTCACATCCATCTGTCCTGTATTAATAGGCCAATAGAGATAAGGCTCCGTAGGCATCTTACTTGCCATTGCCGCAACAGAAGAATACTTAGCCGTCATGGCAAGCGTAAGCATCTCACTGTAATTAGCTACATAGTTACCTCCCTGCTGATCGAAAGTCTTGTCATATTGTACACCTGATACATGGCGATAGTTATAACGCATAAGGTCAAACCAGCGCTTGCCCTCGAAGCAAAGCTCACGGGCACGCTCCTGAAGTACCAATGACTCCATCCTGTCCTTATATACGTTAAATTTCAATACATTCGTAGAGCCATCTGGCAATGAACGAACATTAACGGCATAAACGAGGTTGAATGCCTGCTGGAGATAATCTACAGACTCTGAACCATCACCCTCATTGCCTTCGTCTCCCTCTGCACCGTCACCGGCATCCTGATTAGCCAACTCGTTGAGCTGTACCAATGCCTCTGCCTTCATCAGCATAATGTCAGTAAGACGATACAATATCCAGTTAGGACGTACATTGTTCACATCCGGTCCAGATGTCTCAGCCTTCTTATTGCAAGACGAAGTGGCAATGAACTTACGTACGGCGTATTGTTCCTGACCGCTGTTTGCTGCGAAGATAAACTCATTCTGGCGTACGTCATCAGTATTCTTGAATAAATTCGTACCACTGGTACTACTACTATACACGCCATAGTTGCTTGTCGTCATGAAATAAGAGGTAGCACCATTGTTATTAGCATTGAACTTATAGTACATCTTCAAGACGCCAGGGTTAACTTGCATGGTAAGTATGTTACTAACAGAAGAATAATAGCGATACTGTATCTCAAATATACTTTCTTCTGAATTCATACCAAATATAGTACGACCGTTACTATTAACACCAGTTGATGAACCAAACACATCATCATAATAGTCGTCACTGTTAGCAAGATAGTAGTCTTTCTCCTGCTCGCCACGCAACATTACGTGAGCATTTTTCTTTGCAGCTATGATTTTGTCGCAATAAGCCACGCACTCCTCGTAGTCAGCTTTTGCCTGTGCAGGATTGTCCATCTGATTTACAGAAGCACGCCACAGATATATATCAGCCAACAAGGCATGAATAGCATCCTTTGTCATGTAGCCCTTATCTCTCCAGTCACCATAGGTGTTAGAAAGCAGTGCATCAGGCTCTACCTCCTTAAGGTCACTGATACACATCTCAAGAACCTCTGCAGGAGCTTTCTGCTCAATCTCACGCTCCTGACCGTCATTCATATAAGCCTCTGTGCTTACTGGTACGTCGCGGAACACTCTTACCAGATAGAAATAACAGAGTGCGCGCAGGGCCTTAACCTTTGCTATGTCTGCCTTATAGTCACCTAATGTATAATTAGGGTCGATTGAAACCACTCCCTCTGCCTTGGCTATCACGAGATTGCAATAGTTGATGGCAGAATATAGGTTATTCCAATTGGTAAATGCGTTGCTTGGAAGTATGTTCAACGAATATACCTGATTAAGGTCCTGTACATACGCCGTGGTATTTGTCAGCGAAACTGAGTTTGAAAGCTGCAGCTCATCAGAGCGGAAATCGCCCCATACGATGAGATTACGCTGCAGATCCTCCGACTTCAACTGGCTATATGCAGCAGCCACGACGCCTGACACATCTGATTTTGTCTGCCAGTAATCTTCGTCCACAATCTTATCATCAGGAAGTATCACAGTATCCACACATGACACCATACCGAGACAGACTGCTATTATTGATAATATTTTTTTCATATTATGTTTTCTCTTTACAATTATATGTTGTATTTTAGTGTCACATTATCAGAATCCGAAGCTAAGACTTGCGGTTACTGACTTAGCTCTTGGCGTATTAGAGGTATCAATAGCTGGTGCATACGTAGAAGCCGCAATCTCTGGGTCAATACCTGTATATTTTGTCCAACAGAAGAGATTGTTCATAGTGACATAAGCTGAGAGAGAATTAAGTCCCCACTTCCTTACCATCTTCTTAGGGAAGCTGTAAGAAACCTGCAGGTTCTGGAAGCGGAGGAATGCTCCGTCCTCTACGAAACGTGAGCTGACCTCATAGTTATATCCAGCGTTATACAACGCACGTGGCAGCTCTGTCACGTCACCATCCTTACGCCAGCGGTAGTTCACGGAAGCACACTGGTTGTCGGTACCGTACATGCTCTCAAGTCCCATACGGGCAGCATTGAGGATCTTGTTACCCCAACGATATGTGAAACGTGCTATCAACTTCCAGTTGCCATACTGTGCAGTGAGTGAGAAACCACCCTGAAGCTTTGGCAGTGAGTTACCAAGGTAAACGATATCAAGCTCATTAATCTGACCATCATGGTTGATATCCTCATAATGAGCGTCACCACCCTGGAACTGGTACTCTGATGTACCATTGTAATATCTGTAAACAAGATGCTGTGGCTCTCCGTTATTAGTCATTATGACATGACCGTTAGCATCGGTAGCGACAGGGAATGTCTTGCCGGCAGCCAACTGCTCGTTTATCCAATTCTCAAAGTCAACAGATGTCCAGTTGGCATTCTGCTGTCTCATCTTTGTATTATAGTTGGTCAGGTATTCATAAGAATACTGGAATACGCCCTTTGACTGGTAGCCATAGATAGAACACAGAGGAGCACCTATCTCTACCTTGTTCATACGTGCTGCATTGCCACGCTTTGTATAAACATCCTCAAACTTCGTATTATATCCTGCGAGCACGTCCTTGTTCATCTCAAGCAGTTCGTTGGCATTCTGTGCCATATTCAAAGAAGCAGAGAGAGTGAATTTCTTTACCTTCAGGAATTTATTTGCATTGATAGAAAGCTCCCAACCCTTATTCTCAATCTTACCGATGTTGGCAAAACTTACCACTGTGTAACCAGTAGTAGAAGGTATTGGAGCATTCTTTACTATAAGGTCAGAAGTCTTCTCCTTATATATATTAAGGTCCATCTCGATTATATCATTCAGGAAACCGAGGTTGAAACCGAGGTTAAGACCCTGACGCTTCTGTGGCTTGAGAGTCGTGAGCTTCAGACCGTCAAGAGTAGTGTATGCATCTGTACCATACGTACCTGCAGATGGCTTATAGGTGTTGTAGAACTGTGCAGCTCCTGCACTTGTACTACCAGAAATACCCCATGAACCACGGATACCGAACATAGATACGACCTTACGCAATGGTTCGAAGAACTTCTCGTCACTGAGGTTATAACGTACAGAAACAGAAGGAGAATAGAACCAAGGATTATCAGGACCGAATCCAGAGCTACAGTCACCACGCAGTGAGAAGCTGATGTTGTAACGCTCCTTGTAAGAGAAGTGTGCATTGTAAACCCAGTTCTGAGATGCAGTCTTCACTGTTGAGAGAGAGTTGCTCATATCACGGTTGTTAGCCTGAGCCTCAATAGTCTCCAAGCCATTTGGCAACTGGCTCTTTGCAGCATACTGATAAGAATAGCGTCCTGTGTTACACTCATAACGACCAAGCATTGTGAGACTGAAGTCCTCATTCTTGAAATAAGGTGTAAAGACGAGCTGTGCACGTGCACCGAGCTTGAAGTTGTTCTTCTCAGTGTTGGTTGCATAGTTATATGTCGCTGCATCGTAGTCTCCGTTTGACAGGCTACCCGGCATATATGTAGGCAGTGAGTATGCATAGATGTCGAAATATACACGACCGTCGAATGTCAGACGACTCTGGTTGCTCTCTATACCGAGAAGTTCATACTTCAGGTTGAAGTCAGGTACGATGCTGTAAGTCTGCTCCTTCTGCCATGAAGAGTTAGCATAGGCAACAGGGTTACCAATCTTATACACTGAACCCATTTTCTCAGAACTGTAGTTACCTGTGTAAGGTGTCTGTCCTTTTGCATCATTTCCGGCAGGATTCATCAGGTAGTACTCACCATTGTTACGGTAGATAGACATATTCGGAGCCATAGCGAGCGCCATAGCGAGAATATTGTTGTTAGAGTTACCGTTCTTGCTTGAACCAAGTGTATAGTTCTTCAGGTTGTCTGTATATGTCAAGGCGAAGTTCGTAGAGAACTTGATACGGTCTGACACATTATAGTCGAGTACGAGACGAGTGGTCAGACGATCAAGACGCTGCTTGATGATAGTACCAGTCTGATGGTTGTAGCCAGCAGAGATACGGAAGGTAGCCTTCTGTCCACCACCGGTAATGTTGACATTTGCCTCATGCTGCTCACCGAACTGCTTCACCTCGTCCACCCAGTCAGTGTTACGGTTCCAGTAGTTATACTCCGGCCAAGTCTTGTCGTAGTTAATCTCGGCAATGTTCTTGGTAGCGTCAGCACTCTGTGTTGGGTTATAGAACTCTTCCTTAAGCATCATGGTGTACTGGTCACCGTTAAGCAACTGGTATCCAGCAGGCATCCATGTACCTGTGAACTTATATGAGAGGTTTACCCTTGGCTTACCACGCTTACCACGCTTTGTAGTAATTTCTATGACACCGTTGGCACCACGTGAACCCCAGATAGCCGTAGCGGCAGCATCTTTGAGCACGTTAATTTTTTCAATATCATCCACATTGACAGCAAGCAGAGAAGAGAAAGCTTCGGTATCAGCATTCTCGAAGTCAATGTCACCCTCATTATAGTCAAATATCTTATCATCAACTACGATGAGAGGGTTAGAGTTACCAGACAATGATGAAACACCACGCAGACGCATTGTAGTTCCGGAACCGAGGTTACCGGAGTTACTTACGATATCCAGACCGGCAATCTCACCCTGCAGAGCCTCGTCGGCAGAGGTGAACGCCATACCTTCCACCTCAGAGAGGTTGAAAGTCTGCTGTGACACCGAAATCTCTTTCTTTTGGATGTTCAAGCCACCAGCATTAGCACGGCGACCACGCACGGTCACCTCATTAAGTGTTGTCTTTTCATCCTCAAGTTTTATAGCGAAAGTCGTTTCGTTTCCTATTTTCTTTTTCCACGTCTTGCTACCTACGTAAGACACGACGAGCATATTCTTTGTATTCTTAACTTCCATGGAGAAGTTACCCATCATATCTGTCTGCGTAGCGTTAATGATACGGTCATTAGCATCACGCTCCGTGACGTTTGCGAACATGACCGGTCCCATTGCGTCTTCAACAGTTCCTGATATGACGACTCCCTGCGCCATCACCATCTGTGTTATGACGAAGAGTATGAATGTCAGTAGAACCTTTTGTTTTGACATAATATTCATGACTTCTTTGTATTAAACTTAAATTAAATAGTGTTAGCGCACTGCTTTTTTCGCAGAACCGGCATTATTCCATTTGCTGTCATACCTACCGGTCGTGCTGAAGCAGAGAGGTGTGTCGATACCATGTATGGTAACGAATGAAGAATAGTCGATAGCACCCGTAGATGTCCTGACGATGTCGCGTGCCAAGATATTGGCATTAGCGCTTCCATACGTCACGCTAACCGTATTACCAGCCCTGTCGCGCACGTTCAGCGTGCCGTTACCACCGCTGACACCCAGTGTCTGTGCAATGCCGAGGTCATCAGTGCAGAATGTCTGGTAAGAACCGCTGGCAACAGTGTTGTCAGCAAAGACAGAGTTGTTCTGAATGTGGTAGAACACGAACTGACGCATTACGTCAATCTTCTTACGTGCCTCTGCAGATGCAGCAGCATAGCCAGAAGGATTCGTTGTTTCCTGATTATCCCACTGATTGAACAACGCCTCCAGCTCATCCCATGTAGGCAGACCAGCTGCATAAGCCTTGTCCATTGCATCGTCTGTAGGAGCATATACCGTATAGTTATATGCACCGAGCATGCGCATACGTGCATCGTACAGGTCTTCACGTATAGGATTTAAGTTTGTAGCAGCAAACATCATATAGTTTGTCTGCTCTGACTTGTGAGTCTTCTCGTTTTCCTCATCACTGAGTCCTGCAAACTTCAGGATATCGGTATTTCCTTCAAAACCGCTCATGAAGTCATAGAACTTCTCAAACTTAGATGAGAGTACCTTATATGTACTTGTAGTAGTAGGCTGTATAGGAGTGCTGATGAGGTAGCAAGTACCATTCTCGATATTTGCCTCTGGATCTGCATCGGTGCGTCCAGTCCTACTATACTGTGTAAGCACCTTGGCAGCAGGAGCCTTGCCTTCAATCTGGGCACCACCCTGAACTGTCTTTCCATTACGTGCGAAACCGTCTGGAACGTAGATTGCACCACCATGCTTCGTCTTGTAGTAGTGATTTCCGCTGAGTCCGTCCTCGTTGCTGTTGAGCACTACTACATGATAGTTCAGCATGTCCTGTATCTGGGTAGAGTATGTACCTTTCTCGATATTCTCCTCAGTGTATTCTCCAAGTTCGGTGAACACGCCGTTCTCGAACAGGCCCTTCTGCACCATTACATTGAACTTTGAATCAGTTGCTGCGGTGTTGAAACGGAAGCGCAGCGCCTTTGTGCCATAGTTGTCGGCGTCATATATTGACGTTGGGTCGATATACACGAATGTACTGTTATCTTCTGGTACGAACACTGCATACTTTGACTTCATAGACATGAGGTAGTAGTACATGTTCACGCCAAGTGCAGGCACCTCACCGGCAGTAACGGCATGGTCATTGAGCATCTGTCCCATGCTGCGCATGTTCTGATATACGGAAGCCGGACCGAGTACTGAGTTATAGAGCTGTGGAGCAAAGAACTTGTCCATCTTGTATATAACGCCGTTGTTGGCAATCTTGACATCATACTTGCCGTCATCCTTCATGTGAACGTCGTCGAGTTTCACGCCCATGAACTCGAATGCATCGTTCTGCACCGTAGAGAACTTGCTTGGAACGGTCTTTGAGAAGTTAGACTTCAGCAGGTTGTTCAGCATGTTGGTAAACACAGAAGGGTCGCTGTTATAAATAGCGTCGAAATGCTCACCGAGGTTCTCGCGCGTATTCTCCAACTCTGGGTTACCGAGGTTCTTGATGATGTATGCACCACCGCCACCGTTCTCCTTGAAATAATCCCACAGGGCATCGTCTGTTGGTGCAAGGACTGCAGCAATCTCTGCATTAGCCGAACTTGTAGCATTTGGCTTATACTGGTTCCATCCTGGATCGAAGTTAAGCAACTGTGACTCTGTATGCACGTCGCTTATCTTGCCATCCTCGTCAGTATAGCGATCCAATTTCTTTGCACCATTTGACATCTGGCTATAGTAACGTATGGCATATACATTCTCGATTGTTGCCTCACCATTCTCAATAGCCCACGCATTATAGTTGTTCTTTGTGGTAACATCATTGAATGGTGCGCAATAATAATCCAACATGCGTGAGAAAAGACTGGTACCAGAACCTGACTCCGTACCCTCTCTCAGCACCTGTGCCATATTGCCCGGTGGCTCAAGAACGCCGTCAAGCTGGTGTATGTAACCATTCTGACAGGTTACATTGCTTGTTATCACCTTATGATTGAAGATGTAAGCATCTCCGTCAGTGTACTCATTTCCAGTAAGTACAGAGAAGTCGTTATTGTCTCCTACGACCGTCATGCCATTATTAAGCATATACTCACCGGTGAAGTGTACCATCGGTGCCACGCTGTTATCGTTGACGGTCAGGATAGCTCCCTTGTCAATGAAACGTGTGAACGAAGCATTGTTCTTAGGGAAATTCTGAGAATACAGTGGTTCAATGGTATTAGTCAGCTGCAGGTTGGTAGAGTGCTTCACAGCCTTACCCTGCAACAGTTCACCACTTGAGTTCTGCTCAGAAGAGATGTTACCAATAAGAATGGCATTGTCAATCATTGACGAATAGAGCAGCTGAGCCTTCTGACTGTAGGTAAGGTCTTCATAGCTCCTTGCTCCATAGCGGTTGTTGCCATCTTTGAAATAGGCTTCAAACGCCGCATCGTTCGCAGGGAAGATGGTCTTACTACCGGTATGACCAAGGACTTCACCATACCCCATGTCGTCAATAAGCCTCAGATACGTATTAAACGAACCTGAAAGCGTCTTCGGACTCTTCAACTCTCCGTAAATGCTCTCACCAAGCCATGATGGCAGGTTCTCCTCATCGACTACATAGTCTTTTGAGCAAGATGCCATTCCAATGCAAACAAGAGATGCATACAAAATGAGTTTTTTCATAAAGATTGATAGTTAGTTTATTTTTAATTTATTTAATTTCAAAGAGTTAGTATATGATGCTGCGGGTTACGTACGAACACAATACACCCCTGCACTATATTTGGTTATGCAAAATAAATAAAAATTTCTGAATTATACAAATTTTTAACATAAAAACTTGAAAAAAAATACAAGTTACAAAAAACAAACACACCCCTAATGAGGTGTGTTTACTATAGAATATATCTGCTGCCTAATAATGCCCATAGGCTGAAAGTACATAGACATAGATCTTATCACCATTTATCTCGTATACCAGCCGATGCTTCTTAGTTATCCTGCGACTCCACTGCCCAATACGATTACCTTTCAGCATCTCTGGCTTACCAGTTCCTGTCATAGGATGGTCATATAGTTCTGCTACCAGTTTTACAAGTTTTTTAAAAGCAGCAGGTTCAGACTCTCTCAATCGGTTTATATCCTTTTCTGCCTCTTTGGTAAACAACACTTCGTACTTCATTTAACACCAAAATACTCATTAAACTCCTGTATATTGGAAAACTTCACATAATTTCCCTCTTCTATCTGCTTTCTTGAGCGTTCAAGTTTGGCAAAGAATTCGTCTTTTGTCATTAGACTGTCATCTTTTGCCTTTGTGGAAATAAGTTTTTTTACATACTTCTGTAATTTAACAAACAGAGTTTCGTCCTGAGCTATCACTCCCAAATCACTGAAGAATTCGGGGGATAATGATATAGTATTCATATTTCTTGCCATAATAAAATATATTACATTAAAATTTACACATGCAAAATTAATAAGAAGATTTGGTATATGCAAGAAAAAACGAAAAAACTTCGCTTGAATGTTCAAGCGAAGTTTTTTTTATTAGTATGATATGATATCTTACTTTACCTGTGCGCCAGCAGCGTTGAAAGTACCGTTAGCAGTCTCGATTACGAGCTGACCATCAACAATCTTCTTTGCAGGAGCAGCAGCCTCTGCGCCATCCTCAGAAACGCCATCAACGCCAGTTGCACCCTCTACATCAAACTCAAAAACTAAAGATCTTTCAACACCTGTTTCCTTAGCAGTTATAGCTGGATTACAATAGTTATTCCAAGCATAGTCACTCAAATCAGGATTTGTCTTATAGTTTGGATCATTAAAACACAGTTCGCAATCAGTAAACGTGATTGTTGCAGGAGTACCTGACGCAGCAGCAGGAGTAACTTTAACCTTGAAAAGTACTATATCCTCACCTTCTTTATAGTTATAGTAAGAATGAGAAGCATCTTCTTTTCCAAAATTGTAATACTTCGTAGGATCATTTACATCATAACCACCAGCAGTTCCAAGACCAGTTGTAGCTGCAGTGGCAACAGTACCTTTAGCTGCAAGACCTGAAGCTGCACACAATTCCATAGTTGATTCTTCATCCTCAGGATCAGTCAATACCTGGAACAAAGACTTCTTTACAAGAGTAGGAGCTTTAACTGTCCATCCCTCTGGGAATACTATCTCACAATGAGCACCCTGTATCCATCCTGTCTGTCTAAGTTTTATCTCTACTGTAGTTTCTGTACCTGCAACGAACTTAGTGTCATCAGGAATATACAAATAATTTTTGTAGCTTGAGATATCTGACTTCGGAGCAGCAGAAATACATACTGCACTAAAGCAACAAGCGATAAGTGTAAATAATTTTTTCATAATCTTAAGATTTTGTTTTAAATTAATATTAATTTGAGTTTTCTTTCTTATTTAACCTTGTGGCAACCAAGTTCATTAAGGAACTTAGTTGTCACAAAGTATGTATTCAATTTATTCAGCACTTCCGAGGAAGATATTAACTACAGCGTTGGCATCAGCCATTGTGATATCGCCGTCACCATTTACGTCAGCGGCAGTAACATCGAAGTTTGTGATGGTTGTCTTATCCTCTGCGAGGAAGTAGTTAACGATAGCGTTAGCATCAGCCATAGTAACCACACCGTCACCGTTAGTATCACCCGTTACAGAAACGACCTCAGCAGCAGTAATCTTCTCAATCTTCAGGTTATCGAACCAAGAGCGACGCTCTGGGTTTGAACTATAGTTAGACTTAACTCGGAACATAGCTATTGGCTCCTTGTTAGGAAGAGCTACCTCTACTGTTTTCTGAGAACCGCTCTTAGATGTTGTAGAACAGTACATCTTAGATGTGCCATAATCAATGATTATCTCAAAGTGAGTCTTATAATCATCAGAACCTATGATAGAATCATTGTCAACACCCTGTGCACCGTATGAAGGAATGTAAGAGAAGTTCAATCCGAAGTCATCACGACCACCATTTTTCATATTGCCATTATAGAAATCGAAATAAACCTCTGCCACACGCTCATTATTCTCGTCGAGGAAATCGAAACCTGAATTACGATTGTTCAACTTACCGAAGTGCATATCAAATGAAGCACGGAGGATATTTGAACCTGTTACACGCTTATCCTCATCAATATTAACAATACCTGCACCATTACCTACGCGAAGCATACCCTCATGGAAAGTTTCAAAATTCTTGTCATATCCTTTCTGGAATACACCATCAGCAGCAACAGTACTAAAGTTATCAATCTCCATCTGACCGACAGCACCGGCAATAGTTACAGCA
The DNA here is from genome assembly GCA_002392645.1 of Prevotellaceae bacterium UBA3849. Taxonomy (GTDB): domain Bacteria; phylum Bacteroidota; class Bacteroidia; order Bacteroidales; family Bacteroidaceae; genus Prevotella. Next base: position 62,488 of record DGHL01000040.1, on the reverse strand, counting down.
CCAGAAGTAGCTTCGCCTTCCAGACCAACGGCTGGCTGTTCAAAGTCGATATCAGCAATAACCTCTATCTTTTCTGTTGGGATACCAGCAGCAAACTCGCTCTTTTTAGCAGTGAGAGCATCTATTTCAGCAAGCAACAAATCAACATTTTCCTCACTGTATGCATCATTCTGCAATTGTGTCAACAAGTTTTCAGCTTTAGTAATCTCGTTATCCAAACCTTCATTTGTAGTAGATTCTGCATATACACGAAGATTTCTAAATTCCTTAGCTGCTACGATAGCCTCAGCCAAACTGTTCAAGGTATCGTTCAAATCATTGAATTTCCTATTAGCAGCGATAAGGTCCTTTACAACATTCTGATAGATATCATACTCGAGAATACCAGATTCCGAAGAAGTTGAAGAAGCCCATTCACCTCCTTCACCTACATATTCATTATAAGTATTAATAATGTAAGCTGTATCTGTCTTAATAGCTTCATAAGCCTCAACTTTAGCTACTGCAGTATCAAGACATGCCTGAAGCTCAGCCTTACCCCAATACTTCTCTGCATTATTAATGCCCTCTGTATTGCTTGTAATATAATCACGTCCAGTCGTTATCTGTTTCTGAACAGCCTTAATGTAGTCAAGCTGCTTCTTAGTATATGGCAAAGCTGACACATAGTAGAGTGCTGCATCCTTAAACATTATGGTACCACCGTAACTTCCAGGATAGATATTAGTTCCTCCTTCCTTAATACCCTCAGTCTTTATACCAACCTTACAGTTTAAAGGCTGATCCAACTTAAATACAAGGTAATTAGGAGTAAACTCACTTGCACGAATAGCATAAGGCCCTGTTACAGCAACAGTATCACCATCCTCATTTACAACATAGAGGGTCGTCTGGAAACAATCCATTCCCAAATCAGGAGTCCAGTTCTGCTTACCTTCACGAAGACGAACTAACGCCCTTACGTCAACTGAGAATACATAAGAACCTGCGGGGAACTCTTGTAGTTCCTTTGTCTCCATCACACCAGTTCTATCCCAGCCATTGCTATGCTGGAAATGTGGGAACTCCGGATATGTCTTACCATTCCATGTATCCTTATGCAAACGACCAGAAGGATTCGTAGTCCAGATGCCACAATCCGTTGATTTGTTATTACAAGTAAAGCCTGCAGGGAAGGTACTATTATCTTTATCTGACAGCCAAGAATCCATTAAACCACGCATTCCTAAAATGGCTTCATCCAAGGAAACGATTACCTCATCTAATTCCTCCTGACTTGATGTCTCATTAATACCCTCGAGTACCTCTAAATTCTCCGTGAGTCCAAATTCCTTATCCTGTTCTTCTGTTATTTGCTTTACTGATTTATACGCATTGATAAAGTTGATCATATAATCCCTCTTACGTAAATCAGCAACTTGCATTGCCTCCTGGATCTGAATATCAGCTACAGCCACTTGACTCTGCATACCAAGGAACTCCAGATAATAGTCATTTGAAGGATCTACTTCTACATCAAAGCCATAGGTAGCCCACTCTGTACCTATGGTAAGTCCTGACTCATAGCTTGCTACTATCTCATCAACATTAGCAGAAGTAACCGTAGCATCTTTTGCTACGCTAACGAGACGAATACGGTTCATACCAGCGAATGTTCCGCCAGAAGGTATTGCAGATGTAATAGCACCAGACTTAAGTTTGAAGCTAACGATATAATTACCAGCTGGCAAATCGAGTTTGCTTATAAGACCCTCTGTATAAGGTACATTTATATTAGACTGGAAATAGTCTCCCACAGTAGCATCCTGTCCCGTAACGAACAAAGAATCAACTTTTGTACTACCATCGTTATAAATAGCACTGAAGCCACTAAATCCCTGGATGCTACCCGTAAAGTTATTCGTCGCATCCATAATCTGGAAACGTCCATGCTGCGTGTATATGAAATCATTGAGACCAAGCGCAAAGCTTGACAATGACGTCATTGCAGCCGTAAATAATAGAAGTAAATGTTTCTTCATAATTGTTTTGGTGTTAGTTAATTATAATTTAAGTGATTTGTCTATGTTCGTTGATTTTGTATATTGTGTTTATTATATTATGTATATCTCTCCTTTTATTTTTCTGCAAAGTTAAATGTTTTTTTTGAATCTACCAAATGTTTTGAGAAAAATAATAATATTTTCGATAAAAATTTCAAGATTTTCAATTTCTACAAGGTCTTGTCTGCTTTATCGACGAAAACACACGATGAGAATAAACTTGGAATCATGTCCATGAATACGAGAATGTTGTTTTTGTCCTATTCTGATGCCTTCGTTAAGTCGAAATGAAGGGCTGTTTTTTGAAAAAGTTTATGGTCAGTCGGTTTCATCGACATTCTCAGTGAGTTGTAACTTATTGATTTTCAATAGAGGGGTTTAAAACTGTATCGTAATATGATAGCTTTTGGGTTGTAATAGCTATCATATTGCGCTGCAAAAGCTATCCAATTACAGCGTAAAAGCTATCATATTACAATGTAAAAGGTATGCTTTTACATCTCGACCCGTAAAATAGGCGTTAAAAGGGGGCGTTTTTAACGATTCGCCCTACCCTTGCTCTCTCTATTTTGCGTTTTTCGGTGAACTTTTTTCTGAGCATGAAATATCAAAAATGTCCTATATCGAGATATGAAAACGAATTATAATTACTACTTAAAAGTCTGATGTTTTTGTCCCGAATGGTCGAATTATAGATAACTATTTCAGACAATTATTTTTTGGTTTATGGGTTTTATGGGTTTTATGGGCATAATGGGAGGAACCTTCGCCAGGTCAAGCAGAAATCAAATCCCCTCCCTACACATTATATGCAGGGAGGGGATGTCTATCCTCCACATGGGAATTATTCACTTTTCACTCACTTCCCCCTCCCTCACAGGTGAGGCTGGATGTGAGGCCTTCCGCATGGTATTTTTCACTTTTCACTTTTCACTCTGAGCGAAGCGAAGCTACTGTCCCAGGAATATATTCACTATGGCATTGGCATCTGCCATGGTAATCTGTCCGTCGCCATTGACATCAGCATGCGGCAGGCTGATGCCTTCAGTCGTACCACCGAGGAAGTAGTTTACTACCATGTTCGCATCTGCCATGGTGACCTGGTCATCCCTGTTAGCGTCGCCAATCAGCTCTATATATCCTACATAGAGGCATCCTGTCTTTGCAAAAAGCGTGCTGTCCCAACGGTTCTTCCAATAGTAATGCATAGGAAGCGTAGGCAGTTCGTAGTTCAGCTTGCCTGCGACATTGACGTTAGGAATGTCAACCAGTACCTTGAATGAGTCTGTTACCTCTTCATTGACGAATGTCGGTGTATAGTCCGGAGCATAGGCTTCGATAGTGACACCATCGGCAAAGTTTATCGTTGCCTTACTACCATCACCGATAAGACATGTGTTATACACAACAGAACCCGTAGAACATTTCTTCAATCCAACTTTAAGCCTGCCCGTAGATGAGAAGTCAACAGTCTTATCGCCTATACATAAATAACTGGAAGAAACAGAGGTTTCCTGACTTGACGGCCACAAGGTTCCGTTTACAGTTATGCTGCTATTGGTGATAGGAGAATTCTTTGACGTACCGCTCGCCGTGTTAGACAAACCTGCGAGAACTGCTCCCTCTGCCACAGTCAAGGCACCTGTACCCAACGTGACTTTAGACTTGAAGCGCAGTGTTCCTTCTGATATCTTAACCGTTCCTGAGTTCTGCCATGCGGTTGAGACCGTCATGGTGCATGTACCTATCTTCTCAAAGTTTGATTTAGTTGTACCGCCTGCATCATAAAGATAGCCGTTAAATTGGAAGTCACCAAGTGCATCAGAGCTGTTACCCACACGCCATGTATTAATTCCCGATGGAGCTGCCTGGCTGTTAAAGTCAGCCACCGGCTGCTCTAACACACCCTTACCAGTAAGTTTACCTATGGTACAAGTATTACCTACCGCAGCTACATACGCTTTTTCTCCTATGTCAAGTGTGCCTTTTGCAAGATTCCAGTTAGTCTTTATAGGCATCACTTGTGAGGTATTGGTGTATTTCACTGTTCCTGTAAAACCGCTCCAGTTACCAGTAATACGAGTACGATTATAGGCATTGGTGGTATTTACGGTAATTGTACCAGAACCAGACACCGCACAAGCAATATCCGTATAGTTACTTCCCGGCAAATCCCATGTTACGTTAGCGCCTGCATCTACGACGATAGGACTTGTGCGGACACCTTGACCTGAGAGTTTAGAATTACCCTGCAAAGTTATAGTCTTGCTATTGGCATTACCTGTATAGTCGTATGTACCGGCTTTTACTGTTATTCCATTGGCAGTAAGATTACCCGTCATATTCAACGTACCAGCACCAGCCTTAGTGAGGGCACCGTTCTGTGAGGTTGCTATATTTGCCGCCTGTGTGAAGGTCACACCTGTCGGAACATCAATCACACCATTGTCTTTATAGCAGATGATTTTCTGCTCACTCGTGAATGAGGCTGTTGGAGAAAGAGCGCCACCACCTGTAAGCGTGATGGTCTTGTCGATAGTGCCAAGTGAACCCATCTCCGTACCTGTAGAGTTTGCAAGACTTGCTACACAGAGGGTACCACCGCTGATGGTAGTGTTACCCATGTCGTTGACATTATTAAGATAAACCACGCCGACGCTGTCTTTCAACAAATCCGGTGTTCCTATAATCTTATCGCCAGAAACAGTGTACTGCTTTTTGTTAAGGAATGTGACAGACGCAGGTGACACGTTGCCTTTTATCTCAACATTGTAGTTTGTGGCATTATCATTGAACGTCACATCTGAACCTGTATAGAATACAGCTTCCTCGCCAGTCTCTGTCTTTACGAAGTTTGCCGTCTCATCAAGGTCCCAGGCTGTTCCCTTGTCGCCCTTCCATGTAATTGGCTCACCGACATAATTGGTCACAGCGAGCATGAGCTTACCTTCCTCAAGTGAGAGGACAGCCTTCTGATTTGGAAGATTCTCGATAATGATATCACCAAGGTTACCCTTGACTTCACCTATTGTACCAAGGCAATAAATGCCGTCGGCGATAGCAGCCGCTCCTGCCGCCGGATGTGCATTGATGCGGAATACAGGTGTAAGGTACTGAGGGCCATTGGTCCAGTCCTTTTTCTCTATCTTCAGCACGTTTGCCTTGATAGAGTCTGCCTTTAATCCGTTGCTGTAGATATCGAGTTCAACGACAGAACCGAAATCAAGGATAAGCGAGTCAGTGGTTATGGTAGAAGCCTTAGCCTCCTTACCACCAGGGCGGATAATGGCAGCATATTCTGCCTGTATGCCCTTAGCGAAAGTACCATTGTCAGAGTTGAGCTCTGCAAAGCGGTTGAGCCATAGGCGTGAGTTCTGCAAGGTACCGTTGAAGTTAAGCGTACCAGCCCACACATCGGTCTGACCAGTATATGTCTGCACTACATCAGGGAGAGTCAGCGCACCGTCACCCTGCTTCACGAGGCGCATGTCACCTGCGAAGGCTCCACCTGTAAGAGTGTGGGTATAGTAAGTGTATGTGATAGGATACTCCTTGGCAGTAGCTTCTGACGGAGCAGAACCAGACACCAATGACGGAGTGTTGTCTATATATATATAAGGTGTAGCACCGTCGGCAACGCTTACGGTCATATCGTTAGTCTCGCAAGTGATGACAGAAGCACCGTCGTTGCTGATGGTTCCTCCATTGGCAATCTCCGTACGACCTTTCATCGTAAGTGCAGGCGGAGCGGCAGTGATGCCTTCCATCTCGCCGAGGAAGTAAGAGGTATGAGGTGGCTGGTTGTATCCACACATCTGCCATACCATGGCGTTGCGCTGCTGGTGGTCATACCACATAGAATAAATGCGCCAAGGTGTTTCGATGGTCGTGGTGTAGATGCGTATCTTATTGTCAGCTGTGCGCATAACGAACTCATGACGCCAGTCACCGAGGATGTCGCCCATGAAGCAAGGAGTAGCCTTAGTCCAGTTGTTTGCCAACGAACCCTCGAACGTCTTTATCTTACCTTGATTATATTTATAGATAGCGCCTGGCTTATCATCATAGTTGGTTCCGTCAGCATTATATGTTTCCTCGCAGAGGTCACCATCCCAGTAACAGTTGAAGTTCTGCGCCATGCCATTGGTACTGTAACCAGCTACATGTTCATTGGTCACGAGACTGATTGGATTATCAGAATCTCTGGCAGATGATGCAAATGCACCAGGCACAGTATTACAGAAGTTACCAGCGATAGCACGTCCATCGTCACTACCTCCTTCAAGACGATAATACAACTTAGCCGTAGTAAGGTCACGATAGTGGTTGTTTGGTGCCTCCTCGTTACAGAACCATCCCTCATGTCCGTGGATATAAGGGTTGAAGTCACCGTGATGCTGGGCATCACCATGACCGAAGCCTGCGGTAGAGAGACCCATACCATTATCATCGATTACGAGGCCACCGAACACGATTTCGTCACGACCGTCCCAGTCTACATCGGCAATGCCATAGTTATGGTAGCCCTGTCCGTACCATGGAGAGCCTTTCTGATTGTTCATCCAACGCCAACGCTCAGAGAGCTTGTGGGTGTTCTTGTCAACATCCAAAGCCACGAACTTATGACGAGTGTAGATACCACGTCCTACGAAGATGCTTGGATTACGCCCGTCAAGGTATGGTGCGCCGTAGAAGAACTTGCTTGAACGGTGACCATAGCCGTCACCCCATGCAGCATTGAGGTCAGACTCACCTGATTCAAAACGTGCACATGGAAAGTCTATGATATCATATACCTGTCCTGTCTTACCGTTACAATACACGAGGAATTCCTTACCATAGTGGGTAAAGTACTGACTTGAGATTTCCTTTCCGTCCCTGTAATAATTCTGACCGAAACCTAATTTCTTAGGCACGCCATTGTCAACGATTGTGATTGTAGTACTACGTCCGGAACCATTTACTGTCGGATCTCCATTCTGTGATGCGGTAGCGTAAACCACGCCATTAACATTACTCAAGGTCACCCAATCAGCAGAACAACTTACCGTTGCCGTAGAAGAAACGCCTGTCTCAACTGCAACAGTAGCACCTGCTGGAGAAACCCAGCCCTGACTACGATAGTTTGTCCACGATGTTCCGTTCTTACCATCTGCACCGATAGTATAGACAGTGCCGTCAGACATGTGTATGCTTGAGCCTTCCTCAAGACGCATGAGTACCTCTGCACTGCCATCCTGATCCCAGTCATAGCCTACGATATTCTGTTCATTATTCTGGAAGTCACCCATGTTTGGTCCGCAGTTGACCCACCAAAGCACAGAGCCATCAAGCTTCGTCACCTCAAACAGAGTATGCTCGTTGTACCAACCATTAACAGGAAAAGAGTTTGACATCTCCTGAGAGTTGTTGTACTTCATGAGCAGTTCCACCTCGCCGTCGCCGTCAACGTCAGCTGCACAGGCATCGTTAGGAACGTATGTTGCCTTCAACTCAGAAGGATGCTGAGGAGTGATTTCCATGTAATCCTGTGCCCAAACAGCGACAGGCTGGCTCTGATCCAGAACTACACCGTTGACGACTGCAGCAACAGTATATTTGCTTGAGGTCGAGCCTGAGGCATCAGTATAGTTAGATGTCTTGAGGTTCTCCGCTACAAGCGAACCGTCGCGGTAAAGGTTGTAGGTGACATCATAGTACTCATCAGACTGAATACGCCAGCTGATGAATACGCCACCAGTGGTCTTGACAGCAACGATGCCACGGTCGAGGTTGTCAATGACACGCTGCGCTGATACCGTCACCGAGAGTAGCAGCAGTAGCAGCAGCATGAAGATTTGTTTTGATTTTGTCATATTCTTTTTTAGTTAGTTTATTTCATCTAAGGGGCGATGATGGTATCATCGCCTACAAGAAAGCTTTTCTGATACGCCTGTTTTCTTTGGGGCCTAATCAGTTGCCATCCGGTTTCGTGGCATCATGGAAGATAGACTGAGGCCACAGGAAAGCAGCAGGGCTATCAGGTGATGACGGAGAGAAATCCTGCCAGTCTTTCGTGAGATACTGAACAAGCGGACTGTTGAGTTGCTTGAGTCCCATGACGATGAGTTTGGAAACCTCATAAGCACCAAAAGGATTGAAATGGGTATTGTCAGCGAACTCCCTATCCTGCCAAGCGAAGGTACCTTTCTTGTAGTGTACGAGCAACTGCTTGCTACCCTCCTCTCCCATCGTCTCAAAGAGCACCTTGGTAGAGGCATTCAGATCAATACATGGGACGTTCTCACGCTCTGCCACTGCCTTCATGGCTGCAGGGAAATCACCATGAGTGTTGCGTATGGTGCCGTCTTTCTCGAAGAAACGACGCTGGGTAGGCGTGCAGAAGATGATGTTGCCACCCTTCTCACGAACACGGTCAATGAAGGTCTTCAGACCTACGGAATAGTGATACCACGCACCACGACCCGGGCCTTTCTCCTTTTCATCATTATGACCGAACTCGCAGAACACGTAGTCGCCCGGCTTTATCTCACTGAGAATCTTGTCGAGGCGTAGCTGTGCAAGGAAAGATGCCGCCGTCAGTCCGCTCTCGCCGTAGTTTGCCACGCAGACCTTGTCGTTAAACCAGCGAGGGAACATCTGTCCCCATGACGCCCATGGTTCCTTGCCTTGATCAACCACCGTACTATTGCCACAGAGATACAGGGTAACGGCTGTGGTGTCAGGTTCTATCGTGATACTCTGCACACATGGCGCAGTACCATTAAATTCAAGTGTCAGTTTGTCGTCCCATGTGAGCGAGCCCACTTCGCCGGGCTTAATCTTCACATTCTGCTTGTCATTGATAACGACACTGCGCTTATTGACAAGGAACGACACCGTGCGCAACTCACCTTTTTTAGTCTTGCAGTTCTCCACCATAAGGCGTCGGTTCTCTGCACGCACATAGGTATCAGCGCCACGCTTCTTACTACCCAAGACAACCGTCACGCGATAGTTACCATCTGGCACCTTTACTGAGAAATAGAAAGGAGGCACAGAACCGCCAGAAGGCAGCTTTGCCGAAGTAATACTCTTTACATCAGGCGCATTGGTAAGATCGTAGCCATATCCCCCTTTGTCAGAATAGACTGGCTGTGACTTAGACAAGTCGTAGGTAAACTTTTCCGCATAACAGTTTATAACGGCAACGGAAAGCAGAGCCGTCATCATGATTGAAGTAAGTTTTTTCTTCATAGTTTGTTTTGGTTTGTTTCAATTATATAGCGATTGATTTTCACACCTACTTACAGTATTTGCTCATGCAAAGGTAGTTTTTTTTTTCTACACACGAACATTTATGATATTTTTTTACACCTTATTATAAAATAAGACAAGAAAAACTTTGCCCAATGAAATATTTTTTGTATTTTTGCACTCGATTTTACGCTTTACGTCTAAACACGCTGAAATTCAATGAAGGATTTTCTAAAATATACGCTTGCCACCATTACAGGTGTCGTCATAGTCGGCACGGTGACGGTGTTTTTTTGTATATTGGCAATACTCTGTTTCGCTATATCGGGAAGTAGCGACAATACAGTCACTATCAAGGACAACAGCGTGCTCGTGGTGAATCTTTCAGGCGATATAGTAGAGCACGTAAACGACAATATCTTCAACGACATCCTTGGCGGCAGCAATACCGTACAGCAGGGTGTGGACGAGATCGTCACCGCCATAGACAAGGCGGCACAATGTGACAATATCAAGTGTCTGTACCTGGAAGCCGGCGTGATGAATGCGGACTACGCATCACTGCAGGAGATAAGAAAAGCAATAGAACGCTTCAAGGGCAGCTCTAACAAAGGTAATGGCGTAAAAGGCAAGAACGGCAAGACGGTGGTAGCGTATGGCGATGAATACACACAAGGCGCATACTATGTCTGCTCTGCTGCTGACGAGATATGGATTAACCCGCAGGGAATGATTGACCTGCACGGGTTAAGTGCACAGCCAATGTACCTAAAGGACCTGTTGGCAAAAGTAGGGATAAAGATGACTGTTGTCAAGGTTGGCAAATACAAGAGCGCTACCGAGCAATATACGGAAGACAAGATGAGCGATGCTAACCGTGAACAAGTATCACGCTACATCAACAACATCTGGGGTGTCGTATCAAATGACATCAGTCATAGCACCACCATAGACGTTACGAAACTGAACGCCATGGCAGACAGCATATTAATGCTGGAAGACACCAAGGCTCTGGTTGCCGCAGGACTGGTGAACCGCACCATGTATGCAAACGAAGTAAAGACATACATGAAAAAGTTGCTGAAGATAGATGACAGTGACATAATACAACAGGTATGCTGCAAGGAAATGTGCAACTACCCCGTAAACCCTGCGAAAGGAACTGCATCTGCATATATAGGCAGTAACAATGCCAGCGACAGGATTGCCGTATATTACTGCGAAGGCAGCATAGTGCAGAACGAAGCATCAGGTGCCTTGATGGGCGATGCAGGGATAGTAAGCAAAAAGGTTATAGACGACCTTGACGCCTTGGCAGATGACGACAACGTGAAGGCTGTCGTGATACGCATCAACTCCGGTGGCGGCGATGCCTTTGCCTCTGAGGACATCTGGCATGCCGTGACACATCTGAAGACAAAGAAACCTGTTGTGGTCTCAATGAGCGGAATGGCAGCATCGGGTGCCTACTACATGAGCGCCGGAGCATCATGGATCATAGCACAGCCGACGACACTGACCGGTTCGATAGGCATATTCGGCGTATTCCCCGATATGAGCGGACTGGTACAGGATAAGCTGGGAATAAAGTTTGACAATGTAAAGACTAACAAGCATGCCGACATGGATTTCTCTCAGACAGCACGTCCTTTCGATGCGGATGAACAACGTATGCTGCAGAGATACATAAACAGAGGCTACGAATTATTCTGCAAGCGCGTGGCAGACGGCAGACGACTATCTGTTGACAAGGTGAAGAACATAGCGCAAGGCCGGGTATGGACTGGTGCTGATGCAAAGCAAATAGGACTGGTTGATCAGCTCGGCGGCATGCCCGAAGCTATAATGAAGGCTGCACAGCTGGCTAAGATAAAGGATTATACCATAGAATCCTACCCCACCCCTGCAAGTGCTTTGGACCAATTCTTTGAAACAGTATCGGGACACGGCAACAACCTTGATGAACAACTCCGGACTACACTCGGGGTGTTCTATGAACCATTCTGCATGGTTAGAGGGATAGAAAAGCAAAGCCCTATACAGGCACGGTGCCCGATAGTAATGGTATTGAAATAATCTGAATAATCAGAGAAATCAGAATACTCAGAATAATCCGAGTACTCGGAATACTCAGAAAATTCCGAGCAATCAGAAAAAAGAAATGGAAGGCGATTTCATTAAAATAAACAAATGGTTAATGCCCCTGTCATGGATATACGGAGCCGTGGTAGGAATAAGGAACGCACTGTTTGACAACGGTGTGCTGAAATCGCGTGAGTTTGACATTCCGGTAATATCCGTTGGTAACATTACCGTGGGTGGTTCTGGCAAAACGCCACATACGGAATACCTCATAGACCTGCTACACGATAAATTCAAGGTAGCAGTGCTCAGCAGAGGATATAAAAGAAAGACACACGGTTTCAGACTTGCCAAGCAGGACACCACAATGCCGCAAATAGGTGACGAGCCTTATCAGATGCACAAGAAATTCCCTGACGCATACGTAGCGGTGGATGCTAACAGATGCCACGGAATAGAGATGCTGACAACCAAGGAGGAGACGAAAGACACTCAGGTGGTATTACTTGACGATGCCTTCCAACACAGATACGTGAAGCCAGGCATAAACATTCTGCTAATGGACTACCACCGTCTGATAACATACGACGAGTTGCTGCCAGCAGGCAGACTAAGAGAGTCTAAGAAAGGAAAAGACAGAGCTGACATAGTGATAGTGACGAAGTGCCCGAAAGATACCAAGCCTATGGGATTCAGGGTATTGCAACGCACATTGAATCTATACCCATACCAAGACCTGTATTTCACTACGATAACGCAGCTACCACTGAAGCCACTGTTTGCTGAAGGTAAGCCACTGGAGGAGGACGGACTGTTGCCAAACGTACTGCTGCTAAGCGGTATAGCATCGCCAGAACATATCATAGAGGATATGAAAGGCAAATGTATGAGCATTAAGCCGATGCGATTTGCCGACCACCACTTGTTCACTAAATCTGACGCGGAGGCTATAAACACACAGTTCCGCATGATGAAGAAACCGGCGATAATAGTCACGACAGAAAAAGACGCCACGAGGCTGGAACATCTAAAGAACCTGTCTGACGAGGTGAGAGCCGCAATGTATGTGCAACCTATCAAGGTTACATTCATGCAAGACGACGAAGAGAGGTTTAACAACAGAATAATAAGCTATGTACGAAAGAATACAAAAGACAGCGGAATGGCTGAAAAAGCAAATTACCAACAGCCTGCCACAAGACAAGCAAACATGCCTGCCGACGACAGCGATAATACTGGGTACAGGCCTCGGACAATTAGCTTCTGAGATAGACATCCTATGGCAAATGCCATACAAGGACATCCCTGACTTTCCTGTATCTACTGTAGAGGGCCACGACGGAAGGTTGATAATAGGCATTCTTGGTGACAAGATGGTGATGGCCATGAAGGGACGCTTCCACTACTATGAAGGCTACTCCATGCAGGAGGTGACGTTCCCTATTCGCGTGATGTATGAACTCGGCATAAAGACTTTGTTCGTAAGCAATGCCGCCGGTGGTGCCAACAAGGATTTCCGCATCGGTGACCTTATGGTAATAACCGATCATATCAACTTCTTCCCTGAGCATCCGCTGAGAGGCAAGAACATCCCTACTGGCCCTCGTTTCCCCGACATGCACGAGCCATACGACCATGAGCTCATAGCAAAGGCTGAGAAGATAGCAAAGGAAAAGAATATAAGACTCGTGCATGGCACCTACATCGGAGTGCAGGGACCAAGCTATGAGACTCCAGCAGAATACAAGGCCTATCATACCCTGGGAGCTGACGCCGTTGGCATGAGCACCGTGCCTGAGGTTATCGTGGCAAGACATTGCGGCATCAAGGTCTTCGGAATCAGCATAATAACGAACATGGGAATAAGCGATACGCCTGAAACTGCAACGCACGAGGAAGTGCAGGAGGCAGCAAACAAGGCACAGCCACTGATGACAGAGATATTCAAAGGAATGATAAGCTGATGAAGCTGCGACGATAACATCGCCAGGCAACAGAAAGCACCTGAGGCAAGAACAAATCGTGAGAGAAGGGAGAGAGGTAAAAACATAGGATAATGGACATATCAAAACTTGGAGAATTCGGTCTGATAGACCATCTTACGAAAGACATCAAAATAAACAACGAGTCAACAAAGAAGAGCGTTGGCGATGACTGTGCCGTAATACGCTATGACGGTACAGAGACCTTGGTGACCACCGACATGCTTATGGAAGGCGTACACTTCGACCTTACATACGTTGACCTGAAACACTTGGGCTACAAATCCGCCATGGTGAACCTCAGCGATGTTTTCGCCATGGGTGGCACACCACGACAGATAACCGTAAGCATCGCATTGTCAAAGCGTTTCCAAGTTGAAGACCTCGAAGATTTCTACGAGGGATTGCGCATGGCATGCGACAAATGGGGAGTTGACATCATCGGTGGCGACACCACATCATCAATGACTGGCCTTGCCATCAGCATCACGTGTATAGGCGAGGCAAAGAAGGAAGATATCATATATCGTAACGGTGCAAAAGAAACCGACTTGGTATGTGTATCCGGCGACCTCGGTGCAGCATACATGGGACTACAGTTGCTGGAACGTGAGAAAATGGTATATTACAATCAGGTAAAAGACATCCAAGAGAAGATCAAGAAGACCACGGATGCAAAACAGCTGGAGGCTCTCAAACAACGTCTCAACGAGGCATGGCAGCCTGACTTCGCAGGAAAAGAATACCTGATACAAAGGCAGTTGCAGACTGAGGCACGCGGCGACATCCTGATTAAGCTACGCGAGGCAGGAATAAACCCAACCTCTATGATTGACATTTCTGATGGCCTGTCATCGGAGATGCACCATATCTGCAAGCAGTCTGACAAAGGCTGCAGGATTTTCGAGAAATTCCTGCCAATAGATTACCAGACGGCTATAATGGCAGAGGAACTTAACATGAACGTCACCACCTGCGCACTGAACGGCGGCGAGGATTACGAACTGCTGTTTACCTGTCCTATCGGTGACAACGACAAGCTTCAAGCCATGGAGGGCGTAAAGGTCATCGGACATATCACAAAGCCAGAACTCGGACTTAAACTTGTTTCAAGAGACGGCAACGAGTTCGATATGCTGGCGCAGGGATGGAACCACATGGGGAATTCATAATGAATAATGAATAATGAATAATGAATAATGCAGAATTCATAATTCATAATGCAGAATTCTTAACTCTTAATTCTTAATTCTTCGCTCGGCACGCAGTGACGCTTGCCAGGGCAAGAACTCTTAATTCTTAACTCTTAATTTAAAATTTAAAGGTTTAAAGTTAGCAATTACTTCAAAACAAAAAACTATAATGAAACCAACACTTTTTTTGCTTGCTGCTGGCATGGGTAGCCGCTACGGCGGTTTGAAGCAGCTCGATGGTCTGGGACCAAACGGAGAGACCATCATGGACTACAGTATTTACGATGCAATCCAGGCTGGATTCGGTAAAATTGTATGGGTGATCCGTAAGGATTTCGAAGAGCAGTTCCGTACTCAGATTCTCGCTAAATACGAAGGCAAGGTACAGTGCGAACTCTGTTTCCAGGCTATCGACGCACTGCCAGAAGGCTTCAGCGTTCCAGAAGGTCGCGAGAAGCCATGGGGTACTAACCACGCCGTACTGATGGGTAAGGATGTCATCAAGGAGCCTTTCTGCGTAATCAACTGTGACGATTTCTACAATCGCGACGCATTCATGGTTATCGGTAAATTCCTCAGCGAACTGCCAGAGGGCGCCAAGGGTCAGTATGCCATGGTAGGTTTCCGCGTAGGCAACACCCTGTCAGAGAACGGAACCGTAAGTCGTGGTATCTGCTCTAAGGACGAGGCTGGATGTCTCACCACCTGCGTGGAGCGTACAAAGATAGCACGCGTTGACGGAAAGGTAGCTTATCGCGCCGACAACAAGGAAGACGGCGAGTGGGTATATATCGACGACAACGCACCTGTATCTATGAATATGTGGGGCTTCACACCAGACTATTTCCAGTACAGCGAGGAGTACTTCAAGGAGTTCCTCAGTGATCCTGAGAACATGAAGAACCTCAAGTCTGAGTTCTTCATCCCACTGATGGTAAACAAGCTCATCAACGAGGGTACTGCTACATGCAAGGTACTCGACACTACAAGCAAGTGGTTTGGCGTAACATACTCTGAGGACCGTCCTGACACCGTGGCACGCATTGCCAAGTTGGTAGAAGAAGGTGTATATCCAAGCAAACTGTTTTAACAGACGGCAACCACAGAAACTGCAGATGGGGTTATATTAATCCTAACCATAATGATAATACACAGAAACACTACGTTCCAATGAACATAGAATTACTTACAGATAATGAGGTCGCACAACTGCGCGACCTCATTTCACTTTCAAAAAACATTGCAATAGTCTGCCACATGAACGCAGACGGCGATGCACTCGGCTCTACCCTTGCATGGGCAGAATACCTCAACATGTCAGGAAAGAACGCCACCGTGATCGTACCTGACATGTACCCTGACTACCTACAATGGCTCCCTGGCGCACAGCAGTCCATACGTTTCGACAAGAAGAAGGATGAGGCAAAGAAGGTAATCAGCGAAGCCGACCTAATATGCTGCATGGACCTCAACAACCTGTCGCGTACCGGTGCAGAACTGCAACAGGTGACAGAGCAGTCAACCGCCAAGTTCCTGCTCATAGACCACCACCTCGACCCCGTGATAGAGAGCCAGCCACAAATATCATTCCCTACAATGTCGAGCACGTCAGAGATAGTATTCAGACTGATATGGCAGCTCGGCGGATATGAAAGCATGACAAAGAACATGGCTACGAACATATACTGCGGCATGATGACGGACACCGGTGGCTTTACCTATAACAGCAATGCACCCGAAATATACTTCATCATTTCACAGTTGTTGGCGAAAGACATTGACAAGGACAAGATATACAGAAACATATACCACGTGTTCAGCGTCGACAGACTGAGGCTCACCGGGTACGTAATGTACCAGAAGCTGAAGGTACTGACCCCGCTGAAAGCATCATACTATACGCTTTCAAAGGAAGAACTGCGCCGTTTCCATTTTATAAAGGGAGACGCTGAAGGACTGGTGAACATGCCACTGCAGATCAAGGGACACAGACTGTCTATATCTCTACGTGAGGACAGCGAGAAACCTAACGTCGTATGGGTAAGCCTGAGATCCGTTGATGATTTCCCGTGCAACGAGATGGCAGAGCAATTCTTTAACGGCGGAGGACACAAGAATGCATCCGGAGGCAGGCTATACTGCTCACTTAGCGAGGCAGAGAAGATAGTCAGGAACGCCATAAAGGCATTCAGCGACAGACTGTAGTACCATACCCTCATGATGTTTAGAAAAGTTAATAACACTGGTTTTAAGTTTATTTAGGCTAACAACCCACATATATTTGCGAAATTATTTGTAACTTTGCACGGAATTACGCTAAACAACTACGTAAAACTACGCAACAAACAAAAAAAATGAAGAAAGTAATATACGCCATCCTTTTTGCCGTCGTTGCCATTTCAGCAACGACTTCGTGCAATGACACACAGACATACGCTGAGCAAAAGGAATATGAAAGAGGTTGCATAAACAATTTCATTAACGGAAACTGCAAAATAAACAAACGACCTGTAAAGGTTATCAGCGAGGCAGAGTTCAAGGCCAAGGGCGAGGTAACAGACACATCCACCAACGAGTACGTGCTGTTTGCCTCTACCGGAATCTATATGCAGATCGTCAACAAGGGATGCGGCGAGATTCTTAAGAATGGCGAAAGCTGCGACGTGCTATGCCGTTTCACGGAATACAACATCAATGGTGACTCGCTAACTCTTTCTAACGAGGGACGCTTCGTATATGCCGCTACATACGACAAGATGATGGTGCGACGCACCAGCGGTACCATAAGCGCTTCATTCGACACCAGCGGACTGCTTGCGCAAGCCACTGGCAGCACAGCTGTGCCAACAGGTTGGCTTACACCTCTCAGCTACGTAAAACTGGGACGCCCATCCAACGCAGACGAGAGCGTTGCACACGTGAAGATTGTGGTGCCACACGATAAGGGACACGCATACGCTACAAGTAAGGTGTACGCTTGTTTCTACGACATAACATTCCAGAAAGGACTGTAATAATTCATAATTCATAATGCAGAATTCATAATTCATCGCTCGGCGCTTTGCGACGCTTTTACAAAGGCTGCAAGCCGACTAAAAGAACTCATAACTCATAACTCATAACTCATAACTATTCCCCCATGTCATTAATCAAATCAATATCGGGCATCCGCGGCACCATCGGAGGTAAAACGGGTGACACTCTGAATCCTTTAGATATAGTAAAGTTCACATCTGCATACGCTACCTTTATACGCAAGTCAATGCCTAACGGTAGCGGCAAAATCGTTGTAGGACGCGATGCACGCATATCCGGCGAGATGGTAAAGAACGTAGTTTGCGGCACTCTGCTCGGTATGGGCTACGATGTAGTAAACATCGGCTTGGCATCAACACCTACCACAGAACTCGCAGTGACAATGGCTGGCGCTGACGGCGGCATCATCATCACCGCATCACACAACCCACGCCACTGGAACGCGCTGAAGCTCCTTAACAACCGTGGTGAGTTCCTTACCGCACAGGACGGTGCCGAGGTACTTGCTATCGCAGAGTCTGAGGCTTTCGAATATGCCGACGTTGACAATATCGGTAAATATACAGAGGAGAATTTCGACAAGAAACATATCGACGCCGTAATGAACCTGAAGCTGGTGGACAAGGATGCCATCAAGAAAGCAAACTTCAACGTAGTGGTTGACTCTATCAACAGCGTGGGAGGCATCATACTCCCATCATTGCTTGACGAGCTCGGCGTAAGATATACATTCCTTAACGGCGAAGCCAATGGCGACTTCGCACACAACCCTGAACCACTTGAGAAGAACCTCGGCGGCATCATGGACGCACTGAAAGGTGGCGGCTACGATCTCGGTATCGTGGTTGACCCTGACGTTGACCGCCTTGCCTTCATCTGCGAGGACGGCAAGATGTTCGGTGAGGAATATACACTGGTAAGCGTAGCCGACTACGTACTCAGCCATACACCCGGAGCTACCGTCAGCAACCTGTCAAGCACCCGTGCACTGCGCGACGTAACTGAGAAGCATGGTGGAAAATACAGTGCCGCAGCCGTTGGCGAGGTGAACGTAACCACCAAGATGCGCGAGGTTGGCGCCGTGATAGGCGGTGAGGGCAACGGCGGTGTGATATACCCAGAGAGCCACTACGGTCGTGACGCGCTCGTAGGTATAGCATTGTTCCTCAGCTCATTGGCACAGAAGGGATGTAAGGTCAGCGAACTGCGCAAGACCTTCCCTGAGTATTTCATTGCCAAGAACCGCATTGACCTGACAGCCGACACTGACGTTGATGCAATCCTTGCAAAGGTAAAGGAGATGTACAGCGCACAGCCTGACGCACAGGTAAACGACATTGACGGTGTAAAGATAGACTTCCCTGACAAGTGGGTACACCTCCGCAAGTCAAACACCGAGCCTATCATCCGCGTATATAGCGAGGCACACAGCATGGACGAAGCCGACGAACTCGGAAAGAAAATCATGCAGGTGGTTTACGACATGCAGTAATAATGCAGAATTCATAATGCATAATTCATAATTCATAATGCATAATTCTTAACTCACTTAACTTCCCCTCCCTTACAGGGAGGGTTGTGGTGGGTCTGTAACTCAGAACTAAAAAGCGGTGGTTTCCGATTGGAAGCCACCGCTCCTTTTTTACAGTTGCATAACATTGCGCTGTAAAAGCTATCATATTACCTTGTAAAAGGTATCAAATTACACGGTAAAAGCTATCATATTACAACGTAAAAGCATAGCTTTTACAACTCCCTTCGTAACACACTAAGAAAGAATTGGTTACGAATGGAGTTTTTTATTGTCTTACGATACATATTACAGTTTTCGCATTATTGCCATACATGAGTCCGAAAACAAAATGTTTGTTAAAGTATTTTAAAAAACACTTAATCTGTTTTTATAATTAGGCAAAATAAGATTAATTTGCTTACCTTTGCAACAAGTATTGATAAAAGAAACTAACAATTTATCGAAACCAACCAAACAATTTATCGAAACCAACCAAACAAAAGCAAACCAAACATTTTTAACTAAATAATTAACCAAACATTTTACTAACATGGCAAATACAATTGCTCTCCCTAAATTGTCTTTCGGCGAGGCCATAAAGACATGTTTTAAGAAGTATGCTACATTTAGTGGACGCGCACGTCGTTCTGAGTATTGGTGGTTCTGTCTGCTCAACAGCATCCCTGGAATACTGATGCAGCAATTATTCAGCTGGAAGTTAGCTGTAAAGGCTGAGTTAGAGTCACAAATAGGCGAGACTTTATTTGATGCAGAGAAGCAGCAGGCACTCCTTGACAAAGCACAGGCATGTGACGATACCTTCTTCCCATGCGCAGTGATTTTGTGTATAATCATGCTCGCATTGCTTATCCCTGCACTTGCAGTGTGCGCACGTCGTCTGCACGATATCGGCAAGAGCGGATGGGCTATGCTCATAGGTATCATTCCTATCGTGAACCTCATCCTGATATTCTGGACTCTCAAAGACAGCGAGCCACAGGCTAACAAATATGGCGAGTCTCCAAAATACATCACACAGGAAGAAAACGCTGCATCTCAGATTTAAGAAAATATAATCACAAAACAAAATGCCGGAAAATCCTTAATGGAATTTTCCGGCATTATTCGTTTTTCTTGAGCCTCTTGTCGGATTCGAACCAACGACCCCGAGATTACAAATCACGTGCTCTGGCCAACTGAGCTAAAGAGGCGGGTGGGCAAGCTACTTACATCGCACCGCTACAACCAAGTACCTTTGCTACGTTCCCGTCCTGGAGGATTCCGAGGGAGCTGGTCGTGCAAGACTTGCCCATGTATTTCTACGCTTTTCTTTCGTAAGCGGGTGCAAAGGTACGCATTTTCCCGCATATATTTAGCAAAAAGACTTTAAAAAGGGGTGATATTTAAGGTTTATTAAGACAAAAGGACATCCAAAGTGCCTTAAAGTGAAATAAAATGCGTAACTTTGTAGCATGATTTCCCCTTCTGAATACATACAATTAAAGGCATTCGCCCGTCAGGACGGATTCTTCCTGGGCTGTCTGTGGATTTTCACCTTAGGCTGTTTTATCGGCAGCATGTCTGATTCACCCCTGCAAATAGGATTCATAGCAGGAGTCATAACGACCCCTATAATGATGTATCGACTGCTGAAGCGCTATCGCGACCGCATAATAGGCGGCAACATAAGTTTCAAGCGCGCCTTCTGCTTCGTTGCACTGATGGTGGTGTATGCAGCCATAATACTGGCGGCAGCCACTTTCATATACTTCTACTTCTTCGACGATGGCGCCTTCATGTCGCACATGCAGCAGCAGATGGCAATACCCCAGATAAGGAATTCATTCACTAACGCCGGAATGGACGTCAAGATGCTTGACGAGCAGTTGGGGCTGTTATCGCAGTCGCGCCCCGTAGATATGGCTTTCAGCCTTTTCTGCAACAGCACCTTTACAGGTTTCATCGCTGCAGCCGTCATTGCCCTCATTGGCAAGAAGACTCAGCCGAAGACATCAGAAGGCTTAAGATAAAAACGCCCCACCCCACCCTACACGATGTGGGAGAGAGAGTGACAAACGAAAACATACAGAGGAAATGGATATATCAGTAGTAGTACCACTTTACAACGAGGAAGAGTCTATACCAGAACTCTACGCATGGATAGAGCGAGTAATGAAAGAGCATGGCTTCAGCTATGAGGTCATATTCGTAAACGATGGCTCTACAGACCACTCGTGGGAGATAATAGAAGGCCTCGCAGCGAAAGACGAGCACGTGCACGGAATAAAGTTCCGCAGGAACTATGGCAAGTCGCCTGCCCTTTACTGTGGTTTCGAAAAGGTCAACGGTGACGTGGTGATTACTATGGACGCCGACCTGCAGGACTCACCCGACGAGATTCCGGAGCTTTACCGCATGATAAAGGAAGACGGCTACGACCTCGTTAGCGGTTACAAGCAGAACCGCAAGCAGGGCGACCCTCTGTCGAAGACCATACCGACAAAGCTCTTTAACGCTACGGCAAGAAAGGTCAGCGGCATACACAACCTGCACGACTTCAACTGCGGTCTGAAAGCATATCGCAAGGAGGTGGTGAAGAACATCGAGGTGTATGGCGAGATGCACCGCTACATGCCTTACCTTGCAAAGAACGCCGGTTTCTCAAAGATTGCAGAGAAGCCCGTACATCATCAGGCAAGAAAGTTCGGCAAGTCGAAGTTCATGGGATGGAACAGATTCGTAAACGGATACCTCGACCTCATCACGCTGTGGTTCCTTTCTACATTCGGCAAGAAACCTATGCACATCTTCGGTTTCCTCGGCACACTGATGTTCTTTATCGGTTTCATAGCAGCAGGAATCATCGGTGCCGGCAAGTTGTGGGCATTGGCACACAACATACCACAGCGCCTTGTCACCGACTCTCCATACTTCTACATCTCACTGACAATGATGATAATAGGCACACAGTTATTCCTCGCCGGTTTCGTGGCAGACCTCGTAAGTCGCTCGTCACAAGGCAGGAATGAATATCAGATAGAGAAGTTTGTATAGTAATGCCTAAGGGGTGACGGACGATAGATTAACTGAAAAAATCAAGGAAGAATAATGGATAAAAGCGTAATGTTATTACGAGCCATCACTATGTTTGTTGTCATTGCAGGCTTGGCGGCATGTTCATCCATAGACTGCAGTCTGACAGGCAAGGTTTTGTGTAAGTACTATATACAGACCTCTGAAGGAGAAGACAGCGTGCTGGAATACCCTCTCAGCGTGACGTTCAGCCGACCACTGGCAGACGAAGATACGGTTTATATCAACCAACAGGAGAACGTAAGTTCGTTTGAGCTACCTATGAGCCACATTGCCGAAAGCGATGCCTTCACCCTTACGCTGCACATAAACGAAGAAACGACAATAAGCGACAAGGTCACTATAACAAAGACCAACCAGGCAAGCTTTGAGTCAGTAGAATGCCCTGCACGCTACAGGCATACGCTACAGGACGTGACATACACGAAAAACTTCATTGACACCATCATAATAAACGACACCAAGGTAAGTAATGACGCATCAGCTAAGAACATATTTATTCGTCTTAACGGCAGCAATTAGCCTGTTTGCCTTCTGCCAGGATGTCAATGCGCAAGGCAGGGACAAGAAAGACATGGCAGAGGTTGACAGCACAGAACTTTTCCGTGGCATATCATTGTCATACGACCTCGCCGGCACCGTGATGCGCCTTGTAAGCGACTACGGACAATTTGAGGGTGCGCTGCGAGTGAACCTTAAAGACCGCTATTTCCCTATCATAGAGTTAGGACTGGGTGATGCTAAGCATACGGAGGATGTAGTAACGCATATAGAGAGCACCGTGCGTGCACCATACGGCAGGATAGGCTGCGACCTCAACATGGCAAAAGACAAGCACGACAAATACCGCATAATGTTAGGTGCACGCTATGCACTGACATCTTTCAAGACCAAGGCACACGGAGACATAACAGACCCTTACTGGGGTGGCAGGGTGCCTTATTCCTATGAATCGAAATGCACTTACCACTGGGCTGAATTCCTATTCTCAGTCGATGCACAGATATGGGGACCCGTAAGAATGGGATGGAGCTTCAGGTACAAGGCAAAGCTGAGCAGCAGCGACGATGGCATCGGTGATCTATGGTATATACCTGGCTATGGTAAAAACGGCAACAGACTCGGTGGCACTTTCAACATAACGTTTGAACTGGGACGCAAGAACAAGAAGATATGACTAGACAGAAAATAGCAGCCTACGCCCTTCCACTGATAGCAATCGCCGCGCTTGCGGCATTGTTGGCTTACAACAGGCATAGCGACAAGGGCACGACATACCATAAGGACTCTGACTTCATATTCGGCACGGCTTACAACGTGACTTACGAAAGCGATGAAGACCTGAAGCAGGATATCAATACGACATTGCTTGCCGTTGACAGCGCACTGTCGCCATTCAACAAGCAATCAATCATAACCGCCGTAAACCAGAATAAGGATACGGAGCTCAACTCTCTATTCATCGACGTCTTCAACAAAGCCGCAGAGGTATATGCCGACACTGAGGGGGCATTTGATATCACCGTAGCACCGCTGGTGAACGCATGGGGATTCGGATTCAAGAACGGACAGATGCCGACGCAGGCACAGGTGGACAGCATACGCCAGTTCATTGGATTCAGCAAAGTATCCCTTAAGGGCTCTCGGATAACGAAACAAGATCCACGCATAATGCTCGACTGCGGAGCTATTGCCAAGGGATATGCCGTGGACCAGGTGGCACGAATGCTTGACAGCAAGGGCGTGAAGAACTACATGGTGGAGATTGGTGGCGAAATCGTAACGAAAGGTGTCAACCCTAACAAGGAACCGTGGCACATCGGAGTGGTGAAGCCCGTGGATGATTCACTGTATGTGAACAACGAACTGCAGACTCGCCTGGCACTGAAAGACGTAGCCATGGCTACATCAGGCAACTATCGCAACTATTACTACAAGGATGGTAAGAAATATGCACACACCATAGACCCGAAGACCGGCTATCCGATACAGCACAACATTTTGTCGGCTACTGTGCTCGCACCTACCTGCGCACAGGCTGATGCATACGCTACGGCATTCATGGTGCTCGGCATAGATAAGGCTAAGCAGATACTAAGCCGCCATAAGGAGATGAAGGCCTACCTTATATATAATGACGACAAGGGAGACTACTCTGTATGGTTTTCGCCTGAACTGGAGAAAAACATCATAAAGGAATGATATTAAACGCCACCCAAATATCATCAGTGCCAATCTTTATCGGTCTGACTAACGCCGACCTCGACAAGATTGCCACGGAAGCCCACTTTGACATGCGACACTATAAGAAAGGCAGCGTCATAGTGAGCGAATACGAGAAATGCGAGTCTCTACTATTCATTACTCGCGGATGGGTGGAAACAGATACTTATTCCGACAGTCGCTCATACCACATAAAGGAACTGGCACAAGGCCCGCTGGTGGTGGAACCCGAGAAACTGTTTGGCATGACGCAGCACTACAGGGCGAACTACACTGCATACACCGCCTGCACCATAATAAGCATTCCTAAGGCACAGCTGCTGAAGCTACTTGAGCAATACGTCATAGTGAGGATGAACCTCCTTAACATTATATGCAGGAAGACACAGTTGCTCGAAAGCCAGCCTTGGCAGAGACGAGGCTCTGACGCAAGAGAACGCATAAAGATGTTCATACAGCATCACAGCCATACTCCGACAGGTAAGAAAACGCTGTATATAAAAATGGTACAGCTGGCAGAGGAGACGAACTACACGCGCCTGGAGATATCACAGGCACTCAATGCCATGGAGAAGGAGGAGAAAATAATACTGAAGAGGGGTATCATAGAGGTGCCCATGTTGCAACTGCTGTAGCGCCCCCACCCTATTGACGGAATATAACAAAACGAGAAATAAAAAAACACATAATACAAGATGGCTACAAACAATCCTTTCTACGAGGAATATACAACACCACACAAGACCGTTCCGTTTGACAAAATCAAGTTGGAGCACTTCGAACCTGCATTCATGGAGGGCATACGTCGTGATGACGAGCAGATTGAGACGATAGTCAACAATCCCGAACCACCGACGTTTGACAACACCATAATATATACAGACCCTGAACACGAGGAATACTATGAGTTGCTTGGCAACGTGTCTAACGTATTCTTCAACCTTATGTCGGCTGAGACAAATGATGAACTTGAGGCACTGGCACAGAAAATACAGCCAATACTCACGAAACATCAGAACGATGTGTCGCTGAACGAGAAACTCTTCCAACGCATTAAGGCCGTATATGAGAACCACCGTGAACTGACTGCTGAGGAAGAGATGCTGCTCAACAAGACCTACGACGGTTTCGTGCGCTCTGGTGCACTGCTCGACAAGGCTGGAAAGGACAAACTGCGTGCACTTACAGAGGAAGGTAGCCTGCTGTCACTGCAGTTTTCACAGAATCTACTTAAGGAAAACAAGGCTTATACACTGCACCTGACTGAAGAAAAAGATCTTGACGGACTGCCTGAGACACAGCGCACCGCAGCTGCCATGGCAGCAAAAGAGCGTGGTATGGATGGATGGGTATTTACCCTTGACGCTCCTTCATACGGTCCTTTCATGCAGTATGCCAAGAACCGTGAACTGCGTAAGCAGCTATACATGGCACGCAACACAGAGTGTACGCATGACAACGACTCTAACAACCTCGGGATATGTAAGCGCCTCGTTAACATTCGTCGTGAGATAGCACAACTATTAGGTCACGAAACCTATGCCGACTATGTACTGAAGAAACGCATGGCATCCAACACCGCCAACGTATATAAACTGCTCAACGACCTCATAGCTGCTTACAAGCCTACTGCAATAGAGGAGCGAGAGGAACTCAAGAAGATGGCACTGAAGATGGAGGGCGAAGACTTCAAGCTGATGCCATGGGATGCTGCATACTACTCACATAAGCTACAGCTTGAGAAGTACAACGTTGACT
This sequence comes from Prevotellaceae bacterium UBA3849, assembly GCA_002392645.1. Lineage (GTDB taxonomy): Bacteria > Bacteroidota > Bacteroidia > Bacteroidales > Bacteroidaceae > Prevotella. Next base: position 36,330 of record DGHL01000040.1, on the reverse strand, counting down.
CAGAGATGCTGCGCCCTTATCTGGAATTATCAAAGGTCATTGACGGTGTGTTCGGTCTTGCTAACAGACTATACGGCATCACTTTCAAGGAAAACAAGGACATTCCTGTATATCATCCCGACGTAAAAGCTTACGAGGTGTACGACAAGGACGGCTCATTCCTCGCCGTGTTCTATGCCGACTTCCACCCTCGCAAAGGCAAACAGGGAGGAGCTTGGATGACAGAATATCAAGGACAGTATATCAACCAGAAAGGCGAGAACATACGACCACACGTCAGTGTAGTGATGAATCTCACAAAGCCTACCGATGATAAACCTGCCCTGCTTACCTTAGGAGAGGTGGAGACATTCCTGCATGAGTTCGGCCATTCGCTTCATGGCATGTTCGCCAACACCCGCTTTGAGTCACTGTCAGGTACAAACGTATGGTGGGACTTCGTAGAATTGCCTTCGCAGTTTATGGAGAACTTCGTGCTTCAGAAGGACTTCCTGCGTACGTTCGCATTCCACTACCAAACAGGTGAGCCTATGCCAGAGGAAATGATAGACCGTCTGATTGCTGCACGTAACTACAACGTGGCATCCATGTGTCTGCGCCAGGTAAGTTTCGGATTGCTCGACATGGCATACTATACCACGAAGGATGAGTTTACAGCCGACATCATACCATTCGAGAAGGAGGCATGGAAGGATGCCATCATAGACAAACAGCTACCTGACACCTGCATGACGGTGCAGTTCTCACACATTATGGCTGGCGGCTACTCTGCCGGATACTACAGTTATAAATGGGCTGAGGTGCTCGATGCTGATGCATTCGCAGTATTCAAGAAGGAAGGTATATTCAACAAAGACACCGCACAGCGATTCCGCGACTGCATACTCTCAAAGGGTGGTACGGAGCATCCTATGACTCTCTACAAGCGTTTCAAAGGCGCAGAACCTACCATCGACGCACTGTTGGAACGCAATGGTATCAAGAGAAACTGAAGTATTGAACGATTGAAGAAATGAAATTCCGAGTTCTGTTCGCCTGAACAAAACGGAAGATTATAAAAGCACAACGGTTGAAAGTATGGATTCTAAGCAAAAGGCATTAGACAAGAAATACTTGCGCATGGCACGCATTTGGGCAGAAAACAGCTACTGCAAGCGTCGCCAGGTGGGAGCATTGGTCGTTAAGGACCACATGATAATAAGCGATGGCTACAATGGCACGCCAAGTGGATTCGACAATATCTGTGAGGAAAACAACGTATCATTCCCTTACGTACTGCATGCCGAGGCCAATGCCATCACAAAGTTGGCACGTAGCCACAACAACAGCGACGGTGCCACTCTCTACGTTACGGCATCTCCATGCATAGAGTGCGCAAAACTTATAATACAGTCTGGCATACAGCGTGTAGTCTATGGTGAGGCATACCGCCTTGATGACGGACTGCAACTGCTAAAAAGAGCAAATATAGAAACCGTGCTGCTCAATCTTGACGAGGATTAAAGGTACATTCTGTTAATTTTAGATGTCAAGACGTCAGGTCCATAAATAATTAATCCATTACGGTGGAAACAAACAGGCTCCACCTATACATCACATCAAATACAGACTATGAAAGAAAAGTCACGATATATGCCGCTCATAATGGCGCTATGCGTAGTTATCGGAATACTGATAGGCACATTCTATGCCAACCATTTCTCCGGTAATCGTCTCAACGTCATAAACTCTGGCACCAATCGCCTCAACAACCTACTGCACATCATCAACGATCAGTATGTTGACACCGTCAACATCGACGATCTTGTGGAGAAGGCTATGCCGCTTATTCTCTCTGAGCTTGATCCGCACTCCGTATATATATCGGCCAAGGACGCACAGACTGCCAGCGATGACCTGAAAGGTTCTTTCTTCGGCATCGGCATAGAGTTCGTCATACGTGAGGACACTATCCACGTGCAGAACGTGATAGAGGGCGGTCCTGCGCAGAAGGCTGGTCTGATAGCCGGCGATAAGATAGTAAGCGTTGACGGACAAGCATTTGTAGGTAAGAGCGTAACCAACGAGGAAGCAGTGCATCGCCTGAAGGGTCCAGACAAATCAAAGGTCAAGGTCGGCATACTGCGTTATGGCTCTGACAAGCAACAGGTATTTGAGATCACACGTGGTGAAGTCAAGACTAAGAGTATCACCGCATCATACATGATAGACGACAATACCGGCTACATACGTATAAAGAACTTTGGCGAGAACACCTACGAGGATATGCTCATATCACTCGCAGAACTGTCGTCGCACAACTGCAAGAACATCATCATCGACCTTCGCGACAATACCGGCGGATACCTTGAGGCTGCCGTGCAGATGGCTAATGAGTTCCTGCCAAAGAACAGTCTTATAGTATATACCGAAGGAAGGAAGTCACAGCGTCAGGACTATAAGTCTGACGGCAGAGGCACCTACCAGAAGATGCCGCTTGTGGTACTCATCAACGAGGGTTCTGCATCAGCCAGCGAGATATTCGCCGGAGCAATGCAGGACAATGACCGTGGTACCATCATCGGTCGTCGCTCTTTCGGCAAGGGTCTCGTTCAGCAGCAGATAGGCTTCCCTGACGGTTCCATGATACGTCTTACGGTAGCACGCTACTACACTCCTTCGGGCCGTTGCATACAAAAGCCTTACAGCAAGGGTGACGACGAAGACTACCAGAAAGACCTCATAACACGCTATGAGCATGGTGAGTTCTTCAACGAGGACAGCATAAAGCACAATGGTCCTCAGTATCATACGGTAAGCGGACGTATAGTATATGGCGGCGGCGGCATAACGCCTGACATCTTCATACCAGAAGACACCACCAACGTAACATCATACTACCGCGAAGCAAGCATGACAGGACTCATACTACAGTTTGCCTTCACATACACCGACGACAACAGGCCAAAGCTTAACAGCTTCAAGGAAATGCAGTCACTGGCAGACCATCTGGTGAAGCAAAACACCGTAGAGCAATTTGCCGAATATGCTGACAAGCATGGACTGAAACGCCGCAACCTGATGATACAAAAGTCTCACCATCTGCTTGAGACACATATCAATTCACGCATCATTTATAATATAATGAATGAACAGGAGTGGATTAAATATCTTAATCGCGACGACAATGCCATAAAAGCTGCTTTAAAGGCTTTTTATGAGAAAAATGTAAAAAATTAACGAGTAAAATAAAAAAACGTCAGATTTTTTTGGCAGTTTCAAGATAAATTGCTACCTTTGCACTCGATTTTATGACAAAACGTAAATAACGATGAACAATTTCTACGCATATTACTTCTACTTTTACTTTGCAGGGCACTGTGAAGCGGGAAGTTGCGTGTAAAGTTCAACTTAAAAGATTAAGGCAAGAAAAGATAAATTGCAAGGTCCCGCATAGTAATAAAATACTACGCGGGATTTTCTTTTAGATGGCAATCAAACAATAAGATATGAAGAGAATAGCAATACAAGGAGAGCTCGGAAGTTTCCACGACATCACAGCACGTCATAGCTTCGAAGGTGACCAGTTGCAAATCATCTGCTGCTCTACGTTCGAGGACGTGATTCAGAACATGAAGCAAGACCCTACCGTCATCGGTATCATGGCAATAGAGAACACCATTGCAGGTTCACTGCTTCACAACTATGAACTGTTGCGCGAGTCAGGCATGACCGTAGTGGGCGAATACAAGACACACATCAGCCACTGCATCTGCGCATTGCCAGGCCAGTCACTCGACGAGCTCAGCGAGGTTCACACACATCCCGTAGCCCTCATGCAGTGCCAGCATTATCTCAGCCGCCATCAGAACCTCAAGATGGTCGAGGCTGAAGACACCGCAGGTTCTGCCAAGGAGATTGCAGAGAAAGGCCTTACCGGAGTAGCAGCAATCTGTCATGCTGACGCAGCTGCAATGTATGGACTGGAAGTATTGGAGAATCACATTGAGGACAATCCGCACAACTACACCCGTTTCCTCATCATGAGCGACCCGAGGAAGGCTGATTTCCTCCGCGCACAGAACGAAGCCGACAAGGCAAGCATTGTCTTTTCACTGCCACACGAAGAAGGCTCTCTGTCACAGGTTCTATCAATTCTGTCTTTCTACAAGATAAACCTCACAAAGATTCAGTCACTGCCAATCATCGGCAAGGAATGGGAATACCTCTTCTACGTTGACGTCACCTACGATGACCTCACACGTTACCGCCAGAGCATCGATGCCATCACGCCACTTACACGCGACCTTATTATATTAGGAGAATATCGCTCGGCGTAGTCGATAATGCATAATAATTCAGAACTCATAACTTACTAAAACTGCCCTTCGCCTACGGTTCCCTCCCTCACAGGGAGGGCTAGGGTGGGTCTAAACTCATAACTTACATGTACAACATACAGCCAGCCGACCGTCTTTCTACGGTACAAGAATATTACTTCAGTCGCAAACTGAAAGAGGTAGCAAAACTCAATGCTGAGGGCAAGGACATCATCTCACTCGCCATCGGTTCACCTGACATGCCGCCGTCAAGCGCCACTGTCGAAAAACTTTGCAAGGTAGCATACGACCCTAACGCACACGGTTACCAGCCTACGGTGGGTACACCTGAACTGCGCAAGGCCATGGCAGGTTTCTACAAGCGTTGGTACAACGTAGAACTTGACCCTGCTACCGAGATTCAACCAATGATAGGTTCTAAGGAGGCTATTCTTCACGTCACACTTGCACTCTGTAACCCAGGAGACGAAGTCCTCGTTCCTAATCCCGGTTATCCTACCTACACTTCACTGTCAAAGATACTCGGACAGAAGATTGTGAATTACGACCTGTTGGAGAGCAATGACTGGCAACCCGACTTTGAAGCCCTGGAGAAGATGGACCTCAGCCGTGTGAAACTGATGTGGACCAACTACCCTAACATGCCGACTGGTGGCAATGCACGTCGCGAGACATACGAGAAGCTGGTAAAGTTTGCACGCGAACATAACATCGTGATAGTTAACGACAACCCTTACTCGCTCATCCTCAACGACAACCCTCAGTCCATTCTGCAGGTAGAAGGAGCCAAAGAGTGCTGTATCGAGTTCAACTCAATGTCGAAGAGTCATAACATGCCAGGCTGGCGCGTAGGCATGGTGGCAACAAACAGCCAGTTCATTCAGTGGATATTAAAGATAAAGTCAAACATCGACTCCGGCACGTTCCGAGGCATACAGCTTGCTGCCGCTGCCGCATACGACAACGATGACGAGTGGCATCGCGAAAACAACTTTGAGAACTACCGTCGCCGCCGCGAGATTGCAGAAAAGATAATGGACGTGCTGGAATGTAAATACGACAAGAAGTCTGTGGGCATGTTCCTGTGGGGACGCATTCCCGATCATTACAAGACATGCGAGGAACTTACAGAAAAGATTCTTCACGAGGCTCGCGTATTCATCACGCCTGGCTTCATCTTCGGTTCTAACGGCGAGCGCTACATCCGCATATCACTATGCGCCAAGGACGACAAGATACGCGAAGCGCTTAGGAGGATTGAAGGATTGAAAAATTGAAAATCAACAATTCATGCAATTCGTATTTTAGAGAACAACATAAGAATATATTAATCAGCTATAAAAAGCATCAAACACATATAACGCAATTATGGAATTAGAATTAGAGGCACTCAATCTGCCAAGTGACAGCAAACGACCATTCGTTATCGCCGGCCCATGCTCTGCCGAGACAGAAGAGCAAGTAATGACAACTGCGAAGCAACTCGCCATAAAGGGTTGCCACATGTTCCGTGCCGGAGTATGGAAGCCACGTACCAAGCCAGGAGGCTTCGAAGGTCACGGAGAACCTGCCCTCGAGTGGATGGCGGAAGTGAAGAAAGAAACCGGCATGCTCATCGGCACCGAGGTGGCTACACCTGAACACGTGGAGCTCTGCATGAAATACGGACTCGACATACTGTGGATCGGTGCACGCACATCAGCTAACCCTTTCGCCATGCAGCAACTAGCCGACTCTATGAAGGGCCTCGACATACCTGTCTTCGTCAAGAACCCTGTGAACCCTGACCTCGAGCTGTGGATTGGCGCATTGGAGCGCATCAACCAGGCCGGTGTCAAGAAGCTGGCTGCCATACACCGTGGTTTCTCTTCTTTCGACAAGACCATGTACCGCAACGCACCAATGTGGCAGATTCCTATCGAACTGCGTCGCCGCATTCCAGAACTGCCTATCGTCTGCGACCCTTCACACATGGGTGGTAAGCGCGAACTCATCGCACCTCTGTCACAGCAGGCACTCGACCTCGGTTTCGACGGACTGATGATTGAGTCACACTGCGACCCTGACAAGGCATGGAGCGATGCCAAGCAGCAGGTTACGCCTGAGGTTGCCGACTACATCGTCGGCATGCTCGTAGCTCGTGACAACACTTATACCACTGAGGGCATAAAGCTGTTGCGCCAGCAGATCGACAAGATTGACAACGAACTGATGGACCTTCTTGCAAAGCGCATGCGCGTATGCCGCGAGATTGGCCAGTACAAGAAGGAGCATAACATGCAGGTGCTGCAGACCGGACGCTACAACGAGATTCTTGACAAGCGCGGCGTACAGGGTTCACTCACTGGCATGAGTCCAGAATTCGTGAAGCAAGTATTTGAGCACATTCACGAAGAGTCAGTGCGCCAGCAGGTAGAGATAGTAAACCAGTAAATAAGGATTGAAAAATTGAAGAGTTGAAGAAGTGAAGAAGTGAAGAAGTCTTTTCGATTAGAACTTCAATTTTTCGATGCTTCAATTTTTCAATTCTTCAATTTTTTTAAAACATTAGCGAAGTGAAAATATTAATTCTTGGAGCAGGCAAGATGGGGTCCTTCTTCATTGACCTGCTGAGTTTCGACCACGAAGTCGGCGTGTATGAGAAAGACCCACGTCGCATGCGTTTCACATACAACTGTCAGCGCTTTACCGACCTTGAGGAGGTACGCAACTTCCAGCCCGAATTGGTCATCAACGCTGCAACGGTGAAATATACCATACCGGCATTCAACGAGGTATTGCCTTACCTGACAGACAACGTAATACTGAGCGACATCGCATCGGTAAAGACAGGACTGAAGGAGTTCTATGAGCAGACAGGCAAGCGCTATGTCAGCACCCACCCTATGTTCGGTCCTACCTTTGCCAACCTCAACCAACTGTCTGAGGAGAATGCCATCATCATCAGCGAAGGCGACTACATGGGGCGCTGCTTCTTCAAGGATCTCTACAGCCGTCTCGACCTCAACATCTACGAGTACACCTTCGAGGAGCACGACAAGACTGTGGCATACTCACTGTCTATCCCGTTCGTGTCAACCTTCGTCTTCTCTGCCGTGATGAAGCACCAGGATGCACCGGGCACCACCTTCAAGCGCCACCTGCGCATTGCCAAGGGTGTGCTCAACGAGGACGACTACCTGCTGCAGGAGGTACTGTTCAACCCATACACCCATGACCAGGTTGACCAGATACGTGCCGAGCTCAAGGAACTACTCGAAATCATCGACAACAAGGATGCGAAAAAGATGAAGCAGTATCTCACCAAGATTCGCTCCAACGTAAAACGCGACGTCGAGGCACTGAAATAACACCTGAAACTGACATCGGGAAATTGTCGTATTTCTCCACTTTTCAGAAAACTCATTCTAAGCAACTATTTCAATATCGGTGGACTGGCACCCCACAATGGGGTCACAATGCGACAGAGACACCTTGAAACGAGTTTTGAGAGGTCGGCATTTCTCCAGTTTTTTGAAGATACGCAAAAAAGGCGTGTTTCACCATCTTTTTGATGCTGAAACACGCCTTTTTATGTTGTAAAAGCATAGCTTTTACCGAGTAAAACGTATCACATCACCTGGTAATATGATAGCTTTTACAATGTAATATGATAGCTTTTACCGTCAAACAAGAAAACTCACGATTTTAACATTGTTCTATATCTCCACTGACATGATTTCCATCAAGCCAAAACAGAAGCCATTTTACGCCACGTTTTCATTAGGTAGGATTCTACTAACTGCGCCATATTCTATTCAAGCCTGCCAGTCCTTTCACTTTCTTTTTTCAACGGCGAGATTATTCTTAGATATTCAGCAGGAGTGTCTTGCTGACAGACTCTATATGCTCCGGTCTTACACCGCAGTCTTTAGCTGTATCAGGCCAAGATGCTACAGATGAACGAACCTCCTCAATGATGTGGTTGGCATCACGTATGCCGATGTTCTTTGCTACAGCCAAGAAGTCCTCCCGAGTGAAGTCGTCGGTCTTGCTGTTGAGTGAAAGCTGGTGACGACTTGTCCATCGTCCTGCAGGATTGTAGGAGTAGCATAAGTCATAAGCCGGGGCAAACGACCATTTACCAGTCTTGTCCATGAGAAATGAAAAGTTCTTAGTATGGTCATCGTGGTTGCGTGCGATAACATTGAACACCATGCGACGATACAACTGCTCGAAGTCTTTGTAGTTCAGTCCTAATCGGCGTAATACGCCAAAAAGTTCTTCATATGAATGGCGCACGTCTCTGTCCAGATGAGCAATACCAGCAGCTGTCTGCATATGGATTTTCTCACCTGACGGTGTTCTGTCGAAACGGCGTGTCATAAAGTGGTTGCAGTCCCCTTCCGGCAATAGTCGACACTCCGACATGGTGATGCCGCAGGCAGTAGCCATCCTGTAGTAGGCATATTCTATGTTTCCGATGCCTTGCGGATTATCGGTTATCTCATTATGTTCGCTATATGTGCCTCCATCAAACTTCAATAGCCAATATGAAAATCCTTCTGGTGCAGGAACCTGGCCTGAACGCACTTCTCCAGTTTCTTCTTTGAAGGCAATAATCGCCTTGGGCTTTGCACCGCCAGCAGATGTTCCGACTTTAAGGATGTCGAGAATCGACTTGTCGTTCTGGCGAATCAGTTCTTGAAACATGCTCCGCTCCTTGAAGATGGAATCAGACAAGGCCATCAGTTCCCGAATATAGATTTCAGTCGATTCGTTTACGCCCTCCACATTGGCAGCAGGCACAAACTCCAGGGCACCCATGGCTCGTTTGCCTACGTAGCACAATCGGTCAAGCGGAGTAATCATACTCTCCGTTTTACCTTGTTGGGCGAACCATTCTGTGATAAGTTGGCTACCAAACTTATCTGGGAGGGCATCAGCTATCAAACCAGGAAGACCGCTGAAACACTTCGTTCTTGCATTTGTGGGGAACGAGACAACGCCACGGGTTCTTGCCAATGGCATCATCAGTGGGGCGATGTCCAAGCCTGACCTGCGAAAGCGGTCATCAAACTGGAAATCTGCATATCCTCTTTCATCATCCCACGACATGGCTCCTACGAGGTTGCCCCACAGATATATCTGTATAACCGGTATTTCTTCCATTTCTTACTCTTTCTTAGTCCTTACTCGTTTTACCTGTTTTCCCTGCGTTTTCAATAGTTCCAAGGGAGAGGGTTTCTGCTCAGGCACAAGCAGATCGAGGTTTTCAAGTAATCCAAGCGTTCTCATGACACTGATTAATAATGAGAACGAAACAGACTGCCCGCTTTCTATCTTGGCAATGGTGCTTACACCAACGCCAGACTCCATGGCCAGTTCCTGCTGTTTTAGGCCACTTGATATACGATAATCTTTTAGCCTCGTACCAAGTTTGTTCAGTATGGCTGTATCACTAAGTTCTGTCCACATGTTATCAATGTCTTATGTATTTCGGTTGCAAAGATACAAATAAAAATTGTAAATACAAAGATAAAAGCTAAAAATATTGCATAATAATTGCAAAAACAACGATTAAATCCGTTTCTCTTGATCAGTTTCCTGTCCCTTTCACTTTCTTTTTTCAACGGCGAGATACAAGAAATAGCGACGTTCAGGAGTTGAACGCCGCTACTTCTTCGTAATGCCTATTTCATAACACAGCGGCCTTCCTTGCATTAATGCAAAGAAAGCCGTATATTATTTACGCGGGTGCCCGCGCCTTTTCAATCGCGCGTGACTTAGAGCAAATTAGTGTGAATACATGGTTAAGGCTCATGGCGCTTGAAATCTATTTTATCTTCCCCCCACCACCAGTTAGAGTGAAAAGTGAGTAGTCTCCACACACTGATGGCGTGGATAAAGAATAAAAATGGAAAAACAGATAAAACATGTAAATCGGCCTTAGGCCTTTGTAAAAGCGCCCCGCAGAGAAAACTCCTGCAGGGCGCTTTTTATTTTATGTTTAGGATTAATGCAATAATCCTTTCTTTATACATTTATTTGATCATTGATTTTCTAAGCTGTAGATATTTCTGCGTCTTCTTATCTTGACAGCAAGAACATGAAGTCTTAAATTTATCATAGAAGTTTTTAGAAGTAACTTCTGAGAGGTATTCTTTGTTTTCGTCTGATAATCCAGGCAGGCAGCTTAGAATATTCTTTTTCTGTTCTTCTATATCAATACATTCCTTGAATTTAGGAGTATCAATCGTTTTTAATACTTCCTTGGTATAATCCTTGATGTCTTGTTCTGTAATTTTCGTAGAAGAAGAAAGTCGTGAGTTTAATTGATTGATGAATTTCTGCTTATTTGCTCCTTGTGCCAATATATTGTTGACATGTTTCATCAACCCCTGTAATACTTTCATACTGTTTTTAGGGGAAATCTTCCTGAACTTAGATATTTCAGAATCGTAAACATATGCCTTTATTTTACGACCGGAGACATTTCTCCATGTCATGCAGTCTTTGTTTGCCAAAGTATTACAATGGAAATGATGAGAGTCCAAATTCATCAACAGAGGTTGCATTGCAAATGTTGAGCCTTCCTTATATTTTGATGCTAATAATTTTTCTAATTTCTTTGCATCGATTTTCTTCAGGATTTTTTTAATGTCATGTGTCTTCTTTTCTTTCTCACCCTTTCTGACGGATATGTAGATAGTATAGTCTTTATTAGATGACCTTTTGCTAAACTCTACAGGTTGTTTGGATTTGTCAACTTCGGAAACTTCAATTATATCGTTTGTTTCTCCAAGACTGTCTTTCGCTTTATGGAAAGTGATTCCCAATACAGTCCAGTCATCATTGTCTTCGGCTTCTGTGTGTATCTCGATTTGGCCTTTTGAAGTTGCAGGGGTTGTTACTTCACAAGACAATGTACCTGTCAGGTTCTTGACGTCTCCTGAGTTTGCTGAAATCTTAGGGAGATATCGATAGTGTTCATTAGCATTCAATGTGAAGTAGATCTCTCCTGCCTGACAATCATCCTCGTCATTGTGTATATGTATTTTTTTAGCAGCCACCTTATATGTCTGTGGACATGTTACGACGGCTTTTACCGAATTAAAGAATAAGTAAAGAATACCCGCAGTATGTGCTATAGACAGAGGTATCAGATCCTGAGCTATTGCATTACATGCATACTCTGTGAGATCATCGTTTGCACAACGTTCCAGTGCATGGGTGAATGAATCAAAGTTAAGCAAATCGAAATGTTCCCAATGGAAAGGCTTATTTCTACTGACGCCATCAGCGTCGTCACTATCGTATTTTCTAGTTAATTGGCCAAGGCTCTTGAAATAATCGTATAAATTCCATGATGGATCATAGTAAACGTAGCCTTTGTCTGTTAGTCTCCAATTATGTGGCAGAGCCTCGTCATATCTGTCGAATTCTTTTGGTAGTGATTCCAACTTTTCTTCAATGGCTTTTCCAGTTGTTACTTCATATTTGTCATCATCTACTTTAAAGAAATCCGGACAATCGGTGTCAATGCCAATCTTTTTTAGAAAGGTTTCCAGCCAGTTAACTCCCATGTGTCCATCGTTGTGTACGTGAGCAGGCGTACCTACATCCGCTAATAAGTGGCAGACTTTTCCTAAATTATAAAATGCTCTTTCGTATTCTTCTTTCTGATATTGTTCGAGGGCCTTTTTCCAGTATCTATTGGCTCTGTTAGGAGCAGAATAATAACTGTCATATAAGTTGTCTCCGTACCACAACGCTATAGCGGCTTCTACAAGTGCTGTGACAGCTTCATTAGACATACTGCCTAACTTAAGACCGCCTAAGTTTCCGAATGTCTGTAAATAGTTGACTCCAGTTATTTCGCTGACGACATCAGCGATGTATTTGTGATTAATAGAGAAACCTTGTTTACTGCCTCCATTTCTGTCATCACTAAGGGAGTCATTCCAGAAATGTTCAAGCCAATGCTGGTGCTCACCAGACTGTGACACAAGAATCTGTCCCATTGCGCATGCTTTTGCATTAGGATCTTCTACATCAGACAATAGCTTCGTGTTGTCTTCATCGACTGCGCCAAGACATAAAATGTCAAAATAGCTCTTGGCTCTGTCGTAAACTTCTGGAGTTTCATTGTTATTGTCCAGTTGTAAATCATCCCTTACCTTTTTCCAAGCATCTTGATCTATGCTTGAGTAAAGAATTTCAAGTACTGTAGGGTCAATTACATTTTTAATGGCCCTAACGATAACGCCATGTACTTTGCTGTTCATAAGATTGAAATATAAAAAGTTAGTAAATAAGAAAAAATATTAGTTAGCGAACAAAAGTTGGGGGTAAAATTACAACGTTTATTTTAATCCACCAAACTTTTTGCTCATTTTTAACATTTTTTTACTTGTCTGTTTAGAATATAAGAGTTTAGTCTTTCTCCCTGCAGAGGTGGAAGGACTAAAATGCGCATAATCTCTATGCAATCCGTTTATAATCTGTGCAATAGCTGTGTGGGGCGAAGCTAAAATCCTTGTAATCCATGTAATCTGTGGTCGTAAAAAATCCGTGGTAGTAAAAAACTGTGGTAGTAAAAATGAATCGGTGGCAGTCTTAGTATTGGTATCGTAGAGGCAAGAAGCAATAAAAAAATCCCCCGGATGTCTCACGACAGCTGGGGGATTGGAAAAAATTAACCTATAACTAATATGAAAAATGTATTGTAAAAGAATTTTAACTTACTAACATTCAAATTCAATCTGTCTATTTACGTTCCTGATGTCAACAAACAATTACTTACTTGTCAGCGTAGCCGTAGTTGAGGAGGTAGTCACCGTAGGATTAATAAAGAACACCTCTTTGCCGTCAAGGTTTGAAACGCTGGTATCGTATGCCGTAGGCTTTGACGAACCACTCTTCACCGTGATAGTTCCCTTGCCAAGGTTTGATGCGGTGAGCAGTGACAGGGTATTAGAGCATGCTGCATCGAATACGTAAGTGCATATCGGAGTGCCCGACGTGTTACAGAGCGTATAGTATGTGTTGGCACTGTAGCTTGACGGCGAAGAACCGAGGTAATAGCCCTGTGAAGAAGAGCCTACGCTCTGCGTGCCACTGCTGTTACCCTGTGCGCCACCTGCTGATACTGCTATGCCGCCAGTGATGGTGATGTAAGAGTTATTGTCGCAGTCAAAGCCTTCCTCTGGTGAGCCCTTGGTGGTATATGTGAACACATTGCCGCCTGATATAGTAATAGCTCCCGTCCTGCCATAGTTAGAGTCTACGGCATCGTTGCCGTAGGCATAGCAAACCGTATTACCACCTGCAAAGTTGACTATACCTGCAGAGTTGATGCAGTCGTCGTAGCATTTGAAGAAATGGTTGCCGCCATATATTGTGACGCCAGTCTTTGACTCCAGGCCTTCTGCCCCGTCGGTGGAAGTGCTTACTATCAGGTTACCGCCATAGATGTTTGCTGCACCCATTGACTTGATAGCCTTAGAGTCTGCACCTGAAGCCTGCTGCATGCCGCCGAAGCCTCCCTGACTGCTGGATGACGTACCTGTAGAGAGAGCAGAACCTGTAGTGGTGACGCTGAGCACAGGTCCCTCGTTGGTACTGCTGTTACCCATGACGAAAGACGTTCCTACAGCAGTGGTGCCAGCCTTGATGCCCTTGCCTCCAGTGCCTGTCATCTTGATGGTGATGTTGCCACCTATGAGATTAATGGTGTTGTCACACTTGAGGGCCTTAGCCGTGTAGTGGTCAACGGAAGACACATAGCCGTTGCAAGAGTTGGTAATATCGTATGTACCACCGTTAATGGTGATGTCATCATCGGCAGATATACCGCGGCAGGCACTGCCTGTAGAGGCATTGAAGGTGACCTTGCCGCCATTGCCTACGTAGTAGTTACACTTGACGCTTGAGCAATATGAGGCATCGGAACCATTAACATATAGCGAACCCTTTACCGTGGATGTGATGTCGCCACCGTTGATAACCACGCGGTCTGCCTTCAGCGACTTCGACATGTTGCCGTTATTGATGAGTGTCAGCGTACCACCGTCAACGGTAAGTGTATTGTCTGCCTTTATGCAGACAGCATTGTAGGTCTCGCCACTCTCCTCCGTATCAGTCTGACTGCCTCCGGCATACGACGACGTGCTGTAAGAGTATATGCGATAGCCTGAGATGGTAGTGGTGTTATAGCTGTCTGAAATCGTAAGGTAATAGCCCCCATTTGCTACGGTGAAGGTGGCAGATGCTACTTGGTAGGTGGTTCCGCGCGATGTTACGTTGTCAGACTTCAGATAGTATGTGCTTGATGGGTCTGACGTAAAGTCGTATGTATAATAGGTAACGCCGTTTACCGTTTCTGTCGAGGTGAGTGTGGCAACGAGTGTGCCGCTGCTCTGGCTGGCACCCTTATAAAGGTAGATGTTGCCCCATGCCTGACTGCCTTGGTTAGGACCGAAGCCCTGGTTCTGCCCTGTACTTGCAGGCTTGGCGAAATACATCTTGTATGACACGGTGGTCTCCTGTGTTTCCTGCGTAGTGCCTTCAGTGTCATAAACGCCGCCGTTGCCGTTAGCTGTTATGTTGAGCACTGTGGCATCGCCAGAAATATTCACATTGCCGTCGGCAGATATGCCCTTGCCTCCGTCGGCAGTGTTTTCTACGGTGATGTTACCTGCAGTGATGTTGACGTCAAGTGCAGCCTTGATGGCTGTGGTATAGCTTGCATCGCCGTCGGCAACGATCTTGTCACCCGACTGTGTGATGGTGATATTACAGTCGCCGATGTTCACCGCACCGTCTGACTTTATTGCCTTACATGCAGCGCCAGTGGTGTTGAGTGTCAGTACGGTAGCCTGCTTTGCACTGTTCACCGTGATGGTGGTGTCAGCCTTCAGGGCATCGCTGTCATCGCCGGTAATGCTTACGTTGTATGTGCCGCCCTGTATGAGCATTGAGCCATTGAGATAGTCCTCCTCCCACTGCTCACCGGCATCCAGCGTCTCTGCCTCTGCCTGTATGCCGTCGCCAGCCACATTGCTGACATTCACCGTATATCCGTTGCCCACGAAATACTGTCCGCAGTGTATGCCGTCGCTCTTTGCGCCGAGTATGTTTATTATGCCGGCAGCCTTCTTCAGCTGTATATACTCCTTGGCAGCTATGGCGTGCTTGGTGTTTCCCGTCACGTTGAGCGTACCAGCCTTGTCTATCTCGAGATGTCCCTTACAGTAGAGTGCAGCCTTCTGCTTGCCATTGGCACAGTCCACGAGGGTGTTTACAGTCTCCTTCTTCACCTCCAGTGCTATGCGCTTGCCGCACTCTATGTCTATGGCGGCTCCCTTGGTGCTCGTTATGCTCACGCCGTCAAGTACTATGGTAGCCTTATACTTACCGTTATACGTAAGGTTGCCATCGGTGGTAGTGCCAGTCAGGTTCACGGTGCGCTCTGTAAGGCTGTCGTTATTATTGATTGTGACATACGCTCCGTCAACCTCGGCAGTGACGCCGTCAAGGTAATAAGGATTCACCACCTTTGCCTTTGCACCGTTATAGGTCACGGTGAGGGCAGTAGGCATGTAGCCATAGGTCATGTCGAGCACATTGCTCAATGGCAGTGTGGTGACACTTTCACCATAATGGAACATGAAGTTCGTCCTGTCTTCTGAGAATGTAATTGAATCCGTAGCATTGATGTCTATCGCCACCACGCTACTGTCGTTTAGGGTGAACAACAAGGCATCTACGCTGTTTGCGGTATCTTCAGCATGCAGCGTCAATGCACACATTGCAGTAATGATAAATGATATGATTTTTCGCATTATTATAGTAAATGATAAACTTTTTATCTATATATACCTCACTTGGAAATATTGCCTTTCAAGCGGCAGCCAGTTAGTTTTCGGAGGGCAAAGTTATACAAAAAAGGGGAAATGAAGTGGCTGTTTTTAATTTTTTTTGATTTACAAATAGACGAAAAGCGGATTTTTAAGGACAAACGAGATTCATTATTTGGAATTTAGGGAAAAAGTATGTAACTTTGCAAGCAAAAAGATAATTGCCGTGCCAATACTACTCAAACCCATATTCACAAGAATGTTCTTCTTCCTGTACCTCTTAGGTATAGTGAGCAGCATAGTGACAGTACCTGATTTCAAGGGAGCACACATGTATGAGAATGCTCCTTTGGAACTGTTTCTCGACGTATATCTCGTATGCGCATTAGTGTGGCTTGTGCCCAAGTCATTACGCATAGGCAGGTGGAGCATGCCACTGCGTCTCATCGTCAAGGTGCTGATATATCTCATAATATATCCTCTGTATGTCATCGACACCTTCTGCTTCGTCAAGTTCGGCAGCACCATCAACCCTTCCATGCTTTTGCTGCTGGGTGAGACCAACAGCAACGAGGCGGGGGAGTTCCTTACAAGCTACGTCAATACCGACATTCTGTTGTCTGAGGTTGGCATAGTATTGCTCGTGCCTCTTGCCCACATTATATGTATCATCGTACAGAGATATGTGAAGTTCAACCGCAGGTTCAGGATGCCAAGGCTTACACTCGCCGCATGCGACGCCGTGGTGTTCGGACTGCTGGTATGGATATGCATCATGGGATGGCAGAACAAGAGTCTGTACATCAAGACCATGTCGTGCAACACCATTGGCGAGGTGGAGCACTCTCTTGCCGTAAGTCCTCGTACCGAGATGTACCAGCCTCCCATGCGACTGGCTTTCTCCATAAGGAGCAACCAGCTCATAGCAAAGCAGCTGGACCGCATAAAGGCGACTACCGAGAAGGCTTACGTGGATTCATGCGACTTCAAGAGCACCAACATCGTGCTGATAATCGGCGAGAGCTTCAACAAACGCCATGCACAGCTCTACGGATACGACAAGAAGAACATGCCTAACCAGATGAGGATGAAGAAGCAGGGTTTCCTGATACCGCTGCAGGACGTGGTGTCGCCATGGAACCTTACAAGCTATGTCTTCAAGCACCTCATGACGACATACTGCGTTGGCGACGAGAACGACTGGTGCGACTATCCTCTCTTCTGCCAGCTCTTCCGCAAGGCGGGCTACGACGTCACCTTCATCACCAACCAGTTCCTGCCACAGGCCAAGGAGCCGGTATGGGACTTCAGCGGCGGCTTCTTCCTCAACGACTCTACGCTCTCAAAGGCGCAGTTTGACCACCGTAACGCCAAGCTCCACATTTTCGACGAGGGACTGCTTGACGACTACAAGTATATAATGGAGCAGAACGGCGACTCCATACGCAAGGCACGCGGCAGGCTCACCATCTTCCATCTCATGGGACTTCACGTGAACTACCGCATACGCTGCCCTAACTCTAAGAAGAAGTGGGGCGCTAACGACTATCCTAACGACATGGACATGCCGGTGAAACGTCGTAAGGTGATGTCTGACTATGACAATGCCGTATGGTACAACGATTCCGTGGTGAACCAGATTGTGAAGCGCTTCAAGAATGAGGATGCCGTGATAATATACCTGCCTGACCATGGCGAGGAGGTGTTCGGACCTGGCGTACGCCATTTCTTCGGACGCATGCACGACGCCAACATCAACAAGCGACTGGCTGACGAGGAGTTCCGCATCCCTATGTGGGTGTACTGCACGCAGAAGTACATCAGGAAGCACCGCGATGTATATAAGGCCATAAGGAAGGCAAGGAACAAGAGATACATGACCGACGCCTTGTCTCACATGCTCATAGGACTGGCTGGCATACACTGCCCGTATTACAAACCTGAATACGACCTGCTGTCGCCGCAGTATAATGAGCAACGACCACGACTACTGAAGCACTCCGTGGACTACGACAAGCTGAAGTAGGCACACGCTGCCCTCCGCCAGCAACATATAAACGAAGATGTAACTATGACATTACTAAGCAAGACCGAATGTTCTGCCCTGAGGGGCTTTGCCATCATAGGCATATTCATGCACAACTTCCTTCATTGGCTCAACCCAATGGTGAAGGAAAATGAGTATCAGTTTTACGAGAACAACGTAAACAGGCTCATGAGCATACTGTCACACCCTGACCAAGACCTCCTCTGGCAGCTGTTCTCTTTCTTCGGACACTATGGCGTGCCCGTATTCCTGTTCCTCAGCGGCTACGGGTTGGTCATGAAGTATGAGGGCAAGAGTGCCAAGCCTGCCGCAGACAGGTTTCATCTCTCTTTCATCTCCTCCCACTTCATGAAGCTGTTCCCCATGATGATGCGGGGCTTCGTATGCTTTGCCATGATCGACTGGATTACTCCCAACCGGCACCACTGGGCTTGGGTTGACATCATAGCGCAGATTACCATGACTATCAACCTGCTGCCCAACCCCGACGATATTATATGGCCCGGACCTTACTGGTTCTTCGGACTCATGATGCAGCTATACATTATATATATATTGTTGCTGCACAACAAGGGCAGCAAGTGGACCGTGGCTCTCATCGTTGCCTGCTGGGCCATACAGGCTGCGTGCATGTACGACCCCGAGGGCGAGACACTTAACAGGATAAGGTACAACAGCATTGGCGGCATGCTGCCATTCGGCATGGGCATACTGCTGGCAAGGTGGGACAAGGCCGCCTCTTCCGACTCCTGCAGGCCAAGGCTCCTTCAGTCGTCATGGTTCTATCTCGTGCTTGCCATCGTCAGCGCCGCCATCGTGCTGTGCTTCTCACTGAATTTCCATACCTGGCTGTTGGCACCTGCGGCAGTGGTGATTTTCAACGTGGCTTTGGTGAAGTGCCTCCCTGCCACATGCCTGAAGCCGCTCGACTGGATGGGGGCTCTCTCTGCGGCTATCTTCGTTTGCCACCCCATAACGAGAAAGATTTTCATACCTATAAGCCGCGGCGGAGCAATAGCCGACGGACTGGTCATCTATATCGTGGCTACCATCGTGCTCGCCATGCTGTTCCGACTGACCATAAGCCAACTTAGAAAAAGATGAAATACATACGTCTCATACGACCCAGCCACTGGATTAAGAACATGTTCGTCTTCATGCCGCTGTTCTTCGGTCATCAGTTGCTCAACATACCATTGCTGCTCAACGCCATGGTGATGTGTGTCTCTTTCAGTTTCATCGCCTCTGCCGTATATTGCCTTAACGACATTATCGACGTGGAGGCAGACCGCCGCCATCCGGTGAAGTGCAAGCGCCCTATAGCAAGCGGCGACGTCAGCGTACCTACGGCATACCTCATGATGCTCATCCTCATAGCCATGAGCATATCGGTGTTGTTCCTGTCGTCCGTCGGCGTCGTCAGCGGCATCTGCGTCATAGTGGCTTACCTGCTGATGGAGATTGCCTACTGCCTGAAACTGAAGCGCTATGCCATCATCGACGTCTGCATGCTGTCGCTGGGCTTCGTTCTCCGCATTATAGCCGGAGGCGTCGTCACCGACATCGTGATAAGCCACTGGCTGGTGATGATGACATTCCTGCTCACGCTGTTCCTCGGCATCGCCAAGCGACGCGACGACGTGCTGAAGATGATGAGCACCGGCATAGCGCCTCGCCACAACACTAAGCGATACAATCTCACCTTCGTGAATAATGCCATAACGATTACGGCTTCCGTAATGCTGGTGTGCTACATAATGTACACCGTATCACCTGAGGTGACGGAGAATTTCCACACCCGATACCTATACCTCACGAGTATCTTCGTACTCATAGGACTGCTGCGATATATGCAGCTCGCCGTGGTGGACGAAAAGACCGGCGACCCTACCAAAATACTGCTGCACGACCGCTTCACACAACTCGTAGTGGCTGCATGGGGACTCACTTTCCTCCTCATCATCTACGTGGTGTGATAATAATGGTTACCAAACTTTCTGAAGTCCGGATAGTTTGAGGAGTTAAGGGGAGTTAAGGGGAGTAAAGAGGAGTTAGGGGACAATACCTAATCCCTCGAAAACAAGCCCGACTCCTCAAAAAGGGAAAAGCAGAAGTAATGTCCTTTAACTCCCCGAGCGGCTGAAAAGCCGCGATAACTCCCCTTGACTCCTTTTAACTTCCCAGAAGTGAGCAAATGCGAAACTAGAATAATGGTAACCAAAGCATTGGACACCACTTTTCCTTTTAAAAACCTTTGAGGTTTGGGAAAAGTTTTGTAACTTTGCACTCGCAAATCATAGACGTGCACCATTCTAATGAATGACACGCACTATTTGCTTCGTGCGCGCAAGTGCATCGCAAACTCGCCAAGGGCGACCATGAGCCTCTATGCAGGCAGAGGGAAGGGGAAGAGAGCAAGACAATGGCACATAACGTACTTATCTCCATAGGTAGCAACGTGGATGGCAAGAAGCAGATGGCTCTTGCCAGAAGGGTTTTGGCAGAGACATTCGCCGATGTCAGGTTCACTCGCAGCCTGACTTCTCCGGCATGTCCCGGCAATGGCATCTATTCCAACATGCTGGCGGAGTTCTCTACTGAGTTGCACGAGCCCGAATTGGTCAGGATGCTCAAGAATCTGGAGTGCAGGATGGGTGACAGCGAACTGCTGCGTGGCAAGGGCAACGTAATGATGGACCTCGACGTGCTGCGCTACGAGGACACCAAACGCCACCTAACCGACTGGGACAGGCCTTACATCAAGCGCCTGCTCAGATATACTATGAGAATCGTAGTGGCATTCATACTGACGCTGACGGCTTCCTCCATGGATGCCAGGGGCAACTCTAAAGAGGTGGAACTGCTCGGCAAGGCGATTGAGTATTTCCAGGGGGGCAAGTACCATGAGAGCATCCTCGCATTCGAGAAACTGAACAAGAGCTACAAACTGAGTCCGCGCTTCATGGCATACCTCGGCATGAGCTACTACAAGGAAATGCAGTATGAGGATGCCGTAAGGTATCTTACGAAATGCCTGCCTGAGATGAAGGCCTACGCACCTTACGAACAGGCGGTATATACCTACTCCTGCGCCGAGAGCCTCTTTCAGCTGGAGCGCTATACGGAGTCCATAAAGTACTACGAACTGGCACTGCCCTTGGTCAGTGGCAACGACAGGGGCGACGTGCTCTTCCATAACGCCTTCGCCCATTACCTCACCCAGGGCAACACCGACGAGGTGGTAAGGCTCTTCAGCGAAGCCCTCGAGGCATACAAGGCAAGCACCGACACCGCCACGTCGCTGCAGGTGGCACGCCTAAGGCAGACAGAGACCATGCTGCGCGGACTCAAGAGCGGGGAATGACACTCCCCTCCCCTGTCCGTAATCAGGTGAGCCGCCACAGGCATAAAGTGGCAATGCAAACAGCAAAGTGATGAAAAATTTGGCAGTTTCAGTTTTTTTTCTTAACTTTGCACACTTAAACGTAAATAAAAGAACTCATAAATCATAACTCAAAACTTGCGAAGTCACCATGACAGCAAAAGAAATACGCGAGTCTTTCAAGAAATTCTTTGAAAGCAAGGAACACCTCATCGTGCCATCGGCACCAATGGTAGTTAAGGATGACCCGACGCTGATGTTTACCAACGCCGGCATGAACCAGTTTAAGGACATCATACTCGGCAATGCGACACCTAAGTGCCGCCGTCAGGCCGATACGCAGAAGTGTCTGCGTGTGTCAGGCAAGCACAACGACCTGGAGGAGGTTGGTCACGACACCTACCACCATACCATGTTTGAGATGCTCGGCAACTGGTCTTTCGGTGACTACTTCAAGAAAGAGGCTATTTCATGGGCATGGGAGTACATCGTCGATGTACTGAAGATTGACCCAGCTGACCTCTACGCCACCGTCTTCGAGGGCTCTCCTGAAGAAGGACTGGCACGCGACGACGAGGCAGCAAGCATCTGGGAGCAGTTCCTGCCTAAAGACCATATCATCAACGGCAACAAGCACGACAA